>JAKSVJ010000117.1 GCA_024408015.1 Clostridia bacterium | reverse complement strand
CTCTCCCATTGAGATTGCTATCATAATACACATAAAAATCGAGCACAAGCCGGACATTAAAGTATTAATGCAATACAACTTTGATGAGAAATATCTCTTAATTTCATTTTTGAATAGAGTCTTAAATTGAGACTCAGTTTTTAATGTTGTAGCTTTATATTTAGTTGTCTGTACAGAAGAAGATACGATTGCGTATACTTTATCAAATAGTGACGCGATTATTGTAATTGCAGCAATCAAAGCCAAGATGTTGCATGCAAAAAATGCAATATGCCATAACGCATTCTCTGTTTGACCCAATAAAACAAATTTTAATGTTGGATTGAGAGTTGCCATTGAAAGGAAAACTTCAGGTACTTCTCCTTCGGCCATACCAGAGCCAACAGATTGTCCAAATGTAGATGAAAATATCATTATTGCCACAATAAGAATACCATAACTTAAAATTGATATGATATTTCCAAATTTTGATCTATCTGCAAACAAAGCCACTAGTAAACCAGCAAGAGCTCCTATCACAATCGGAAGACCCGGAATAACAAGAGTCACAGGGATTGCGAGAGCTAATAAACTATAATTCCCAGTAATAATTGAACAAACAATTGCACATGGAATCATTATGATTGCAGCATATACCAACTCAACGAGATACATTGTAATAAGTTTTGAAGTTACAATTTCATTTTTGCGGATTGGCATTGAACGCAACAAATCATAATCTTTAGAAATAAATAAGCCCTTTGCTCTAGTAATTGATGTCATTAATATTAAAAGGCTTGAAATACTTGAGAACATGCAGAACAAATATATCAAATCAACTCCGGCCTGTATAAACATATTTGCATATGTCAATGCGTATATAGTTGCCAAGCCGACAAACAACAAGCCCATAAGTCCAACGAAGGCGCCAAAAGATAGTGTTTTCTTCTTGTTTTCCTTAAATTTTCTTGTATCCAATGACTCTTTGAGGAACACTTTTGTCAATAATAATGTATTACTCATGGTCAAACAACTCCAAAAACTTATCTTCAAGAGAGCCACCAGCAATATCCTCTGTTGCTCCACTTGCAACAATCTTACCATCTTTAATTATTGCAACCTTGTCACAAAGCTTTTCAACTACCTCAAGAACGTGAGATGAGAAGAATATTGATTTTCCTTCATCGCACAATTGTCTCATAACTTCTTTTAAATCATGTGATGCTTTTGGGTCAAGTCCTACAAAAGGTTCGTCTAGGACAAGAAGTTTTGGTTCATGACATAAAGCAGCTATTAATGCCACCTTTTGTTTCATACCATGTGAATAAGTCTTTATTGGATCAGCTAACCTGTCTTCAATTCCAAACATTGTTGCATATTTATGAATACGCTCATTCTTTACTTCACCAACGCCATAAACGTTACAAACAAAGTCTATGTAGTTGATGCCTGACAAATGCTCATAAATATCTGGATTATCAGGAACATAAGCTATCTGCTTTTTAAACTCTAATTCATTTTTCTTTAGTGAAACGCCGTTTAATTCAACTTCCCCTTCAAATGAATGTATGCCTACAACGCTCTTAATGGTTGTTGATTTACCAGCTCCATTTGGACCAATAAAGCCGTATATCTCTCCATCATTGATAGTTAAGCACACGTCATCTGCAGCTTTCACTTTTGATTTTGGATAAGTTTTACTAAGATGATTAATAATTAACATGATTACTCTCCTTTTTATTACTAGTATTATTCTATCACATTTTAATTATTTTTTCTACACATTTGATTCATTAATGCTTAATGCACTTAAATTGCTTGAATTCTCGTCAAGTTTACTCTTGTTTTTTCCAAACCATGCATTCGCAATCATAGCAATAGTATGCTGGTGAGGACATCTCTACAAATCCACCAACAATCGTGCGATCTTTTTTATTGAAAACATTTCTTGTAATGAAAAAAACTTTCTCACTTTGAGTGAAAATTACACCGCGAGCGCCTTGGATTACTCCTTCTTCCATCTCTTTGTTACAACACGGACAGTTCATCTTTTACCTCCACAAACATTTTTTATTAAAAAAACAAAAGACTTCACACCAATACTACTTGTACTGATGTAAAGTCTTGTTATTTATAACAGAACCGGGTTATTAACCGTTTTGACGATTGCTGTTCAAGCATTTGCTTGTAACTACTCTCTTTACATTGTCATTATAATCTACACAAGAATCATTGTCAACAAAAATCGGTACGATTTTTTCAAAATCGGTTTACCAATCATTTGGCAATCCCTGAGAGCTAACACTGAAAAATCGAGTTAGTTCCCAACATAAAGCTGTTTGTAAGGATTTTTGCTATCTGGTGTGACAATGGTAAATGTAGACGCCATGATGGTGTCAACATCACATTCGAATGTCTCACAATAATACTCAATATAGCTTTTAATATCATCCAATTCTTCTTTTGTAGCTGTATGAATTGATACACCTTTTGGGAAAGAAATATTTGAACAATCTGAACGAATCACGATTCTTCCGCCATGCATACCTGTACATGGAAATTCACCAACGATTTCTTTTCCGTCATCGTGAAGCCCAAGAACGATAATCAAACCACCAGCCTGATATTCTCCCAAAAAGCTTCCTGCTCTACCGCCTATTACAATTACCGGCGATTTGCTTTTATATGCTTTCATATGAATACCTAAACGATAACCAGCATTACCTTTTACAAGTATCTTGCCACCGCGCATTGCATACCCTGCTGCATCACCAATATTACCATGAACAACAATTTCTCCGTCATTCATAGTATCACCTACTGCATCTTGAGCATTTCCCCCAGTAATTATAGTTGCGCCATTGAGATAAGCACCGAGTGCATTTCCCGGAACCCCATCAATTGTTATCATTTTATTTTCCAATCCAGCGCCTATAAATCTTTGTCCTAATACACCCGTAAGAACAACGTCGCCGGGAATTTCTCTAACCACTTGGTTGAGTTCTTTAAAATCTAAGTTTTCTGCATTTACCAACATATTATTCACCCGCGTACATAATTCCAAGTATATCTAATTCCTTTTGGTTCAAATCAACACCTCTAAGCATGAGTCTATTACCCTTCAATGATTCAATAGAGTTAATACCCATACCACCCATAAGCTCTTTAATTTCGTGTTGCCAAGCTCTCATCAGGTTAACGAGTCTTTCTTTTCCAACTGCAGGATCTAATCTTTGAACAAGTTCTGGCCTTTGTGTAGCAATACCCCAGTTACATTTACCACTTTGACAATTTCTACATAAATGACATCCCATCGCAAGAAGAGCTGCTGTTCCTATATAACAAGCATCTGCACCTAAAGCAACTGCTTTAACTACATCAGAAGCACTTCTTATACTACCACCAACGACAAGAGATACATCATTTCTAATGCCCTCTTCCCTGAGTCTTGAGTCAACTGCCGCCAATGCTAGTTCTATCGGAATACCCACATTGTCTCTAATACGAGTTGGAGCTGCACCTGTACCACCTCTAAATCCATCAATAGCGATAATATCGGCACCACTTCTTGCAATACCACTCGCAATAGCTGCTATATTATGAACAGCTGCAACTTTTACAATGATTGGTTTCTTGTATTCTGTTGCCTCTTTTAATGAGTATACCAATTGTCTTAAATCTTCAATTGAATAAATATCATGGTGAGGCGCCGGAGAGATGGCATCCGAACCCTCTGGTATCATTCTTGTTCTTGAAACATCACCAACAATTTTTGCTCCAGGTAAGTGTCCTCCTATACCAGGTTTTGCTCCCTGTCCCATTTTGATTTCTACTGCAGCACCAGCTTCAAGATAATCTTTGTATACGCCAAATCGACCTGAAGCAACCTGTACTATTGTATTTTGACCATATACATAGAAGTCCTCGTGAAGACCACCTTCACCTGTATTATATAGGATACCAAGTTCTGTTGCGGCTTTTGCAAGGCTCTCATGGGCGTTATAGCTTATTGAACCATAGCTCATCGCTGAGAACATCATCGGCATGCTAAGTTCTAGTTGAGGATACATTGTTGGATCAATTGATCCATCTTCTCTTCTCTTAATTCTATTAGGCTTTTTACCTAAGAACACCTTTGTTTCCATTGGTTCTCTCAATGGGTCTATTGGTGGGTTTGTTACTTGTGACGCATTGATTAAAATCTTGTCCCAAAATACTGGCAATGGATTAGGATTTCCCATTGATGATAGCAATACGCCACCACTACCAGCTTGTTTATATACTTCTTTTATTGTGTCACCATTCCAGTTGGCATTCTCTCTAAATTCACATTCATTTTTCTTTATTTTCAATGCATGTGTTGGACAAAATGATACACATCTTTGACAATTCACGCACTTGCTATCATCAGCAACCATCAATTTTAGTGATTCATCAAAGCTATGTACTTCCATGGAGCATTGTTGCTCACATATTCTACAATTTATGCACTTAGACTGATTTCTTATGATCTCAAAATCAGGATATATATATTCGATTCCCATTAGTATTGCCCCTCTTTTACCTTAACAATGACCGGTTCACCACCTGCAGGAGAATAAACCTTATCAACGTCATACTCCATCTTTCTAATTGCTGCTTCTTCAGATGCGATATACACCTTGTCATATTTTTCTGCAACAACCATTGAACGAAGTTTCAATCTATCATTTAGGGCCATCAAGCCGCCTTCAAATCCTAGTACTATAGAGAATG
>JAKSVJ010000116.1 GCA_024408015.1 Clostridia bacterium | reverse complement strand
GCTTGTCAATGGATTATCAGCTTTTTTTGAACAATGTCACGCCACAGGCTCTCATTAAAATGTTTGACAAAACCATGCATATATAGTATTATATATATAAATAAAAATTAATTAAACATCAAATTAGGAGCATTACATTTATATGGATAGTGACAGTTGGATACGAGTGATACTTTACCTCGTTTGCATTTTGTGTGGAGCTTATTTTGCTGCTGCAGAAAGTGCGTTTTCTGCCATGAATAAAATTAGAATTAAATCAAAAGCTGATGATGGAGATGAAAGGGCAATAAAGGCCTTAGCAATTCATGAAAATTTTGAAAAAGCTTTAACATCTTTACTCATTGGCACTAATGTTATGCACATTTGTTGCGCGACTTTATCTTCACTTATTTTCATCTCATTGTTGGGCGAGGAACGTGAAGGTACAGCTGCCGTGTGTGCTACAGTTGTGACAACGGTACTTGTATATTTCATAAGTGAATTAATACCTAAGTGTTTAGCTAAAGCAAATACTGACAAATATGTTAGAGCTTTAGCGCCGTCTTTACGTATTCTTATGATTGTTTTGACGCCGTTGGTTTTATTTTTTAATGGAATATCATCATTTTTAGTTAGATTGTTTCCAGCATCAAATGAACCTACATATACTGAAGACGAATTGACTGAAATAATAGAAACAGGAGAAGAAGAAGGCGTAATAGACGAAGAGCGAAGCGATATTCTTCAATCTGCTATTGAATTTACAGAAACTTGTGTATCTGATGTCATGACTGTTATCGAAGATATACAGGGAATAGGTATTGATACACCAAGCACTGAAGTTTTGAATATAGTACAAAACAATAAACATTCAAGAATCCCAGTGTTTGACGCAAAGAATGAAAAGATAATAGGTGTTCTTCCAATAAGAGAATATCTAAAGAGATATATTTCTACAGGTAAATTGGACGTTAAAAGAGTAATGTACAAACCACTTGTAGTAGAACCAGAAACCCCTATACAAAGTCTATTTGATAAGATGAGAAACAACAAGATATATATGGCTGTTGTAGCGGATGAAGATGGAAAAACCATTGGAATTGCAACAATAGAAGATTTCTTGGAAGAGCTTGTCGGAGAGATTTGGGATGAAAATGATGTCGTTGACCCAGATTTCATCAAGCTTGGTGGATATAACTACGATGTTAGTGTGAAATTAAATGTAGGTGAGGTCTTCTCTAGAATTGGATATGAGACCAACAACTTCAAAGTAAAAACAAGAACAATAAATGCTTGGATGGTTGAACAATTAGGTCATATCCCGGAGGAAGAAGAAAAATTCGAATTTGAAGATTTAACAATCGAATGTTCAGAAGTCGAAGATGGAAAACCTATACGCGCCATCATTAGTATAAATGATGATGAAGAAGAGGAGGAAGACAAATGAGAATCCTCCCATATATAGTAGTAATATTAACAGTTTTGTTATCAGCTTTCTTCTCAGCAACAGAGCTTGCAATGACTAACATGAATAAGTTAAGACTTGAAAAAGCTGCAGAAGAAGGTGACAAGAGGGCTAAAAGAGCACTCAAGGTAGCTAATGATTTTGATAAAATGCTATCTAGCGTTCTAATTGGTAATAACCTTGTTAACATTCTATGTTCATCAATGGCAACAATCATATTTATTAGACTTATACCTGGAAATCAAAACATGGCATCGACAGTTTCAACTATTGTGATGACCGTTATAATTTTGATTTTCGGTGAGATTGTGCCTAAATTAAGTGCTAGAAATAATGCTGAAAACTTTTCAAAAGTAGCTGCAGTTCCAATTCAGATTATCATAATATTGTTTTACCCAATAGTTATGATTTCTGTTGGTCTCATTAGATTGATATCAAAAAAAGATAGTGATGATGAGGAGCCAACTGTAACTGAGGACGAACTTGTTGATATCATTGATACAGTTGAAGAAGAAGGCGTTATTGATGAAGAAAGCGGAGATATACTTCGTTCTGCTATTGAATTCAAAGAGATAACATTAGCAGAAGTATTGAAACCTAGAACTGATATGGTATCAATAGATATCGACAGGACTAGCGACGAAATACTAAAGATAGCATTGAGGTCTAAATATTCAAGAATACCTGTTTTTGAAGATAGTATTGATAACATCATCGGTGTTCTATACTTAAATAGATATCTAAGAGAAGTATCAGAGCATGGATCAGAAAATGTAAATGTTAGAGAAATGCTTGTTGAGTGTAGTTTCTTCCATAAAGCCATGAGACTTCCTGTTGCATTAAAGAGAATGAGAGAAACACAGATGCATCTTGCGATTGTTGTTGACGAATTCGGTGGAACAATGGGTATAGTTACACTTGAAGACATTCTTGAGGAAATCGTAGGAGAGATTTGGGACGAAAGCGATGATATCACACATTCAATGGTCAAAACAGCCGAGAACACTTTCGAAGTTGCCGGAGATATGAATGTGTATGATTTCTTTGAAGAACTCGAAATGGATGAAGAAGACCTAGACACTGACTATACAACAGTTGGTGGTTGGGCAATTGAAATGCTTGATGGTGATCCTCATGAAGGAGACTCTTTCACATACAAGAATTTGTACGTTGTTGTTACTTTGATGCAGGACATGAGAGTAATGAACCTTACAGTATTAGTTAACAATGAGGAAAACGAAGAAGAATAGTGGAGGAACTATGATTAGTAGAACGGAATATCCAAAGCCACAGTTCGAACGTAAAGAATGGATTAATCTTAATGGTGATTGGGATTTTTACATTGACTACGGAAAAAGTGGAAAGAATAGAAGATTCTTTGACGACACTTCACTATTCGATAAAAAGATAAATGTCCCATTCTGTCCTGAAAGTAAGTTATCTAATATAGGAATTACTGATTTTATGGAGTGTGTTTGGTATTCAAAAGAAACATCAATTCCAGACTCATGGAAGTCAGGAAGAACCATACTTCATTTTGGTGCTTGTGACTATCTAACAGAAGTTTGGGTAGATGGTAATTATATAGGCAAACACATTGGCGGATATACTTCGTTTTCTTTTGATATAACAGATTATGCTTTAGGCGATTCTTTTAAGATAGTAGTTTGTGCAACTGATGATACAAGAAGTAATTCTCAACCATCAGGAAAGCAGAGTAGTGTATATCAGTCTCAAAGATGTAGTTATACACGCTCAACAGGTATATGGCAAACAGTTTGGTTAGAATATGTGCCAAATACATATATAAAGAACGTGAAGATGACTCCGGTTATTGAAAGTGAGTCTTTGATAATTGAAGCAAAGTGTGAAAATGCAAATGGAATACCATTAAAAGCTTCAGTGTATTTTAACAATACAAAAATTACACATTCTCAATCCGTTGTTTATGGCAACTTGGCAACAATGATAATTAAAATAGATGATGCAAAGTTATGGACTCCAGAAGAACCTAATCTATACAATATTGAGTTTAGTCTTGGAGACGATGCTGTACATAGCTATTTTGGTATGAGAAGTATATCAACAGTTGACGGCATTGTTTACATAAACAATAAGCCAATTTTCCAAAGATTGGTGCTAGATCAAGGTTATTATCCTGATGGTATTTATACCGCTAAGGATGAAGAAGAATTGGTAAGAGATATTAAGATTTCAATGGACATGGGATTCAACGGTGCGAGATTGCACCAGAAAATCTATGAGGAAAGATTCCTATATCATTGTGATAGACTTGGATATATTGTATGGGGCGAGTTTCCTAACTGGGGCCTTAACATTTCTCGCGACGATGCTTGGAGAGGTTGCATTCCAGAGTGGTTAGAAGAACTTGAAAGAGATTACAACCATCCATCAATTATTGGATGGTGTCCATTTAATGAATCTGATAGCACCGAAAAGAGCGCTGAATTAATTAAAATGGTTGTTGATCTTACTCACGCATATGACAAAATGAGACCTGTAATAGAAATCTCCGGATTTGTTCACGTTCCTGGATTGGCAGATATTCTTGACACGCATGACTACGAAAAGAATGTTGAAATATTTAAGAAAAAATATGACAATCTAGCCAATAACATCCCAGTGCAAATGCCAAGAGGCGGCTTGGGTTTACCAACATTTAATAGTGAATATGGTTCACTTTGGTGTGCTATTGACAACTCAATGATGTGGCATCCTGAGATGATGACTATTGAGAAGGCGTTGTATCTATACAAAGAGCTGACGACAACAATGCTAAATTGCAAGAGAATGGGTGGTTATTGCTTTACTCAACTTGTTGATGTTGAGCAAGAAATGAATGGACTTTATACATACAATAGAGATCCAAAAATCGACCCAAAATTAATATATGAAATAAATAAACAAAAAGCAGCAATAGAAAATTAGAAAAAAGAAAGGATTTTTGAAATGGATAATGTTCAAAAACAAACTCCAAAGTTAAAGCTTAACTATAAGCGTACTGCCTTGATTGGTTTTGCATTCTTTGGTATTCTTCTTCTCTGGCAAGTGTATGACTCATGGTGTCCAACACTTTTAACAGATATTTTTGCAAAAGCTTTCTACAACATGACTTCTGCAGAATTAAAGGCAAGTGATGCTGACAAGATTCTAAATGTTCAATGGATTGTAGGTATTATCATGGCATGTGATAACCTTGCAGCATTAATTCTTCTTCCATTATTTGGTTCATTGTCTGATAAAACTAAGAGCCCTATCGGAAAACGTATGCCATACATTTTAATTGGTACATTTGTTGTAGCAGTAGCTTTCCCATTTGTACCACTATTTTTCCACAACAATAA
>JAKSVJ010000115.1 GCA_024408015.1 Clostridia bacterium | reverse complement strand
AGCCGCCTGTATCTGCAGCTATGGCGGCATATAGCAATGCAGCTGTATTTTGTGGCATGTTTCCACAGAGAAGTCTAATTACAATTCTGTAAATTATTTCTGCGCATGCACTTGATACAGAATCAACATATTGAGCTTTGGCAAAAGTATCATGGGTTGCATGATGGTCAATAGCCAAATCAAAGCTACTTGCAATGTTTTTGTATATACCAAGCTGTCCAGCTGATGCTACGTCAACGCTTATGAGCATATCTGGCTTTTCGTTGCCGAAAGCAGCATCATAGGTGTATTCTCTATTACCATTTGTCAAAAATGTTAATGAGGATGGAATCTTGTCTGAACTAACACAATAAGCTTTCTTTCCTATCGAACGAAGCGTGTTAACTAGAGCAAAACAAGAGCCAATAGCGTCTGCGTCTGGGTTGTCGTGTACAAATATCGCAAATGATGAATTTTTCATCAAAAGCTTACAAATATTGTTAATGGATAAATTATTCATTTAAATCCTCAGCGTCGTCGGATTCTAAGTTGTCTGGATTATGTTTTGAAAGAGCTTCTTTGAGCAAATCCTCAATGTGAGCACCTTTTGCCATTGAATCATCATATTCAAAAAACAATTCAGGAGTAATTCTAAGGTTAATTTCTTCTGCCAAGGCATGACGCAAAACACCTTGAGCACTAATAAGTCCTTTTTTTATCTCTTTGATTTTTTCTGGAGAATTGTCGCCGAGAACGGAGAAGAATATTTTTGCATATTTCAAATCTCCAGTAACTCTACTTTGTGTAATCGTGATCATTTCACCGGCAACTCGAGGGTCTTTTACTGTTCTTATTGCATCGCCGAGGACACGTGTTACTTCATCATTGATTCTTTCTCGTCTGTATTTTGCCATAGAGAATGGTCCTTTCTTAATAAAAATTGCCAAGTTAGTTTAACACATCAAAACAAGAAAGTAAAGCACAAAAACACCGAAAAAACAAATAAAATTCAAAGCATGAAATTGAAAATGTAATTGAAAAAAAGCTAAAATTAGTTTACAATAGATTGAAGTGCTATTTGTGGGAGTAGGTATTGCGATGATTGATGTTTTTTCTAACTATAATGACGTCGACGAAAAAGAAGAAAAATCAGTTGTTGTCAATATTCCTGGAGTTGAAAAAGCTAGGGGTTTTATTATTCCTGAAAGAGCAGCGCAAAGCCAACCTAAAAAGGTAAAAGTTAGCGTAAGACATTACGAAGGAACATGCGCTATTGAGCAAGTAACTATATCTGACTGGCCAATAAGATATGAGTTTTATAACAAGTTCGTTCATGATGCAAAGAAATATTGGGGTATGAAGGGCTCAAAATGTCCTCATCAACAGTTTTTTTCGTATATGCCTCAATATGAACAAATGAGTGATGACCAAAGAGAGTCTTATCTGTATTGGAGACATCAAGTTCAAAACGGTTCATATCCTTTTGTTGAGCATAGCTTTATTATGGTTTATGTGTATGAACTTATAAATCTTCATGACGTTATAGACCACGATTATGCAGTAGAGCAATTGGCTTTGCTTTGGAGAGAAGATAGAAGTATTTACCCATTCCTAGATAAATATATTGGACAATGGCTATGTGACTATATTCTTATTCATAGAGTTAATTCTCCATATGATATTGTTAAAGACTTCATTGTCGATGCGATGAGTCAACTTTCAACCCCTGAAGTTTTGTTTCCTGAATTTGGAAAAGTTATACCAACAAAGTTTTTTGAGAATTTCGCAAAACAGATATTAAAAAAGAGCAAGTTTTACACAAAAGAAACGGAGAGTTTGTTCAATGAACATGTTATTGGTTCAGTTGAATATGCTTTCAATAATTATGATATTTACTCTGATTACAAAAAGACTTTTCCAACCAAAATTGCGAAAGATACTTATATGGGAGCAATAGTAACGCACTCATCAAAATTTCAACTTGTAATAGTTTATAGGCCATTGATTAAAAGCAAATATTTTATAAAAATGATGACAATGGCTGTCAAGTACGCTGAGAACCAAATGAGAGTCATCTTAGGCATTAATTCAAGATATACAATTACTGATTTGCCGGATGCGTTGCGTCGCAAAATAGACGAGTATTTTGCCACAAAATTCGCTTCGCAAAAAGAAGCATTGTCTGCATCTATCAAGAGTAGTTTTGAAAAGTATCTTGAATCAAAAGAAGATTATCTTAGATATTATGAGCCAGAGAATAAGTCAACTGCTGATATAAAAAATGCAGAGGCGATTGAAGAAAGTGCTTGGCAAACAGCTATAGATTTAGGCGAAGTGGTTGAAGAAGAAAAAGAAGAGCAAGAAACAATCAAAGAAGAACAAGTATATACATTTGACAATGAATACCAAGAATTTTGGTCAAAGTTGCCTGATGATTATAGAGAAGTATTATCATGCGCTCTTGGTGGAAATTTAAGACAAGAGTGTTTGAGAAGAAAAATAATGCTCGCTGAATTCGAAAGAGTCGTAAATGAAGTATCATTTGATGCTATTGGAGACTCTGTGATTGAAAATGGCGAATTTATTGAGGATTATTTAGAAGATTTAATTAGTAGTAAACCAGGAGGTGAATAGGATGTCTGATGCTGTAAAAGTCCCAAAAAGAATATTAAACTCATTATTGTCAAGTTTGGCAGCCGGAGTTGTGCCTAGGGTTGGAGCACCATACATTGCTATTGGCCGAACTGCGGAAATATCAACACTAAGTCATGACCTTGACTCGATTGCTGATGGGGGAAGTGTTACACGATTTATCATAGGTAATTACGGTAGTGGTAAGAGCTTCTTGATACAACTTATCAGAGGATATGCGATTGAACATGGTTTTGTATGTGCAGACGCAGACCTTTCACCTGAAAGACGACTTTCGTCAACAGGAAATGGCGGACTTGCAACATATAAGGAACTGTTAAAGAATCTATCAATCAAGTCAAGCCCTGATGGTGGAGCATTACCACAGCTATTAGCCAAGTGGTTATCTGACATGATGTTCAATGCTAGAAGTAGTGGTATTGAAGAGGATAATCCAGAATTTGAAAAAACAATTTCAAAAGAAATATATTCAGTAACCCATTCAATAGAGACTGGCGTTGGTGCATATGATTTTGCAAAAGTAATTAGCAATTATCTACATGCGGTAATTTCAAACAATGAGCAACTTCAAGCCGAATGTCTAAAATGGCTAAGGGGCGAATTTGGAACAAAAACTGAAGCAAAAGCGGCTTTGGGCGTGTCCGGAATCATAAATGATGATAATTGGTATGATTATATTAAACTTTTGGCTTCCTTTGTTAGAAAAATTGGATATAATGGTCTTGTAATATTTATAGATGAGTGTGTAAATCTATATAAGATACCAAATAGAATATCTAGAGAGAACAACTATGAAAAGATTTTATCAATCTTTAATGATACTCTACAGGGTAAAGCTGACGGATTGGGTGTTGTATTTGCTGGTACACCACAGTTTCTTGAAGACAGACACAGGGGTCTATTCAGTTACGAAGCGTTGAAGTCGAGATTGAATGATTCAATGTTTGGCGTGCAAAATCAAACTCAACCTATGTTTGGACCGATTATTAGACTAAAGAGATTATCTGATGATGAACTCTTGGCGTTAATCGTAAGAACGACTGTTTTGTTTACTCAAATGTATGGTGAAGTTAACGTAACAACAGAAGAGATGCGCGATTTCTTATATTATATGTTGAGTCGTGCTGGTGCTGATACTCTTATCACACCAAGAGAAATAATAAGATCATATTTAACTGCGCTTGGCATATTGATGTCGGATAGTTCCAAAAAACTCACAGACATTTATGCATCAAACAAGCCAGTTGTAGAAGATAAAAAAGTGTTTGATCCTAAAACAATCGAAATTTAAGGAGAACTTGATATGGATTTCAGTAAGTATTTTAAACCTTCACTAACAAGTGAAAATGCAGAAGCTCCTAGAGCCTTCTTCGTGCCATTCTCTTCAAAAGAAGATGCAATGACAAAGAGTTTTAGAGAAAGTGACAGATATATTAGTCTCAATGGTGATTGGACTTTCCATTACTTTGAGACAATGCTTGATGTTCCGGAAGATGTTCAAAACGTTGATTATGATTCACACATTCCAGTACCTGGTTGCTGGCAGAATAGTGGATACGGTCAGTACTGGTATACAAATATTAGCTATCAAATTCCATATATAGCTCCAAACGTACCACTTGATACACCAGTTGGAATTTATCGTAGATTCTTTAATTATCAGGCAACAAACAAGAAGCCATACATCGTTTTCGAAGGTGTATGCTCAATGTATCTTGTGTTCATTAATGGCCAATATGTCGGAATGGGCAAAGGCTCACATTTGATGCACGAGTTTGATATTCAACCATACGTTATAGATGGTATAAATGAGATTGAAGTAGTAGTTACGACTTACAGCGATGCTACATATCTTGAAGACCAAGACTTCTTAAGATTTAATGGTATCTTTAGAGACACATACATCCTTGATCGAGATGAAAATCATATTGAAGATTTCTTTATAAAGGCAACACTTGATGGAACTGTTTCTGTTAGCATTGAATACAGTGGCATGTGTGATGATCCTGAAATCGAGATTTACGATGGTGACTCAAAGATTGATGGTATGCAAGTTTTAAACCCAGTACTTTGGGATGCTGAAAACCCATATCTATATAGAGTTGTAATCAAATGTGGCGACGAATATATTACAAAGAAATTTGGTTCGAATTGCAGGAATTTTGAACAATATCTGAGAT
>JAKSVJ010000114.1 GCA_024408015.1 Clostridia bacterium | reverse complement strand
AGCCAATCGGATATTTCAAAGACGCTTGGATTCGTTTTAGAAAGAATAAAGCTTCTATCGTTGCTGCTATTATCATCATCTTGATAGTTTTGTTCTCATTCTTGACACCAATTTTCACAACAAAATTCGATGCACAGTTTATGTGCAACGTATATTCTAAAAAAGGTCCACGTAATCTAACTTTAAGTAAAATCGGCATTGCTGATGGTACTATGAAGAGAGACTTCTCTGAAAAGAGCTATATTAAAGCACTTGCTATTGGTATTGGTGCTGAAAACTACGATGGTAAGAATCCAGGTCTTACAACTGGTATTAACTCATACTATCAGCCAATCAGACGCTTAAATAGAGTTACTCAGCAAACTGACCCTGCAACAAATCAGCCAAAAGACTATTTTGATGCAAATATTGATACATATCTTGAAGTAGGATTTATCTATACAAGTATTGAACAATCAGAATACCAGAAAATTCTTGATTGGGAGAAAGAAACAGGTCTTCATGTATTCTATCCATTGGTTGCCGATAACGAATACAATATGGATCCTGAAGACGCTAACCTTTGGTATAAATCAAAGAAGTATACTCCAGTTAAGGTTGTAGGAGAAGGTAAAACAAAGAATATTGCATACAGCGATGACATGGTTCTTGAAGACAACTATGTAAGAGATGCAGAAGGCAATCTTGTATACTACAAATATGCAGGTGGCGGCACAGTAGATACAGCTATGTATCGTGTGCGTGTTCTATATTACAACTACTATATTTATCAGTATGGCTTTGAACCAGAATATCTTCTCGGTACAGACAGCCAGGGGTATGATATGTCACTAAGGCTTGCAAATGGTGTAAGACTTAGTATATTGGTAGCAATTTTTGTATCACTCATTAACTTTATCATCGGTGCTGTTTATGGCGCTGTTGAAGGTTATTACGGTGGTGCTGTTGACTTGACACTTGAAAGAGTTTCAGATATTTTGGCTGGTGTACCATTCATTGTCGTAGCGACATTGTTCCAGATACATTTGGCTGCAAAACTCGGTGCTATTCCGTGTCTTTTGTTCGCGTTCGTTGTAACGGGATGGATTGGAACAGCTTCAAGAGTTAGAACTCAGTTCTATCGTTTTAAAAATCAAGAATACGTTATGGCAGCAAGAACTCTTGGTGCTAAAGACTCACGTATTATTTTAAAACACATTTTCCCGAACTCACTTGGTACACTTATCACATCATCAGTTCTCGTTATCCCTGGTGTTATCTTTGATGAATCAATGCTTAGCTTCCTTGGTATCGTAAAACTTGGTGGTTCAGGAACAACATCATTGGGTACACTTTTGTCAGATGCCAGTGGTATTTGGACAGACTATCCACACCTTATGATTTTCCCAGCTTTGATTATTTCATTGCTTATGATTAGTTTCAACTTGTTCGGTAACGGTTTGCGCGATGCGTTTAACCCATCACTTCGTGGCGTGGAGGAATAAGACATGGATAATATTCTAGAAGTCAAAAAACTTAAAGTGTCATTCCACACACCAGGTGGTACATTAAAAGCAGTTAGAGATATTTCTTTCAATCTTGAACGTGGTGAAACACTTGCAATTGTAGGTGAATCTGGTTCAGGTAAGTCAGTTACTTCAAAAGCAATCTTAGGAATTCTTGCTGGAAACTCAATTGTTGAAGGCGGAGAGATTCTTTTCGATGGTAAAGACTTACTAAAGATTTCCGAAAAAGAAATGTACAACATTCGTGGTGATAAAATCGCCATGATTTTCCAGGATCCTTTGTCTTCACTTAACCCAATTGTTAAAATAGGCAAACAGATCACAGAGGCAATGCTTCTTAAAAACAAGATTAATCGTAAAGAAGCAAGAAAAGACTTTAACGATAGACTTGCATATTTGAAAGAGCAAATGATTAAAGCTAATCCTGAAAAGGAAGCTGAAATCACAGAAATGACAAAACAGTTCGATAACTTTAACATTAAAGCTATTGAATTTGAAAACAAGTACAATGTTGCATATTCAGCTGCTGATGAATTGAAACTCAATATTGAAGATTTCATATTTAGAGCAAGCAAGCATATTAAACTTGATAAAAAAGCACAGATTAAGTCATTCATCTCTAAACTTGACAAAGTTAAAGATCCATATTTGACACATAACTTTGATAGTAAAATCGATGAGATGAAAGCTAAACTCACTGCTATCATTCCAAACATAGTGGCAGATAAGGCTGAAATCGATCCAAAGAACGAAGCTGTTCTTAATGAAGTATGTGCACTAATTAGTGATATCTTTGCACAGCCAAAGCCAAACTTCTTTAGAATTGGTTATTACCAGCTTTGTAATCCAGATGAGGATTTGAGCACATTACCAATTGAAGAAGCAAATGAAAAAGCTCTCAATTATCTTAATGAGAACTTTATGAATAAGTTCCTTGTATATGCTACAGCAGGTATTAAGAATTCTTTTAATGAAGCTCTAGAAAACAAGAAAAAGGTTTTGGATGTACTCAAAGAAGCAAGAGAATATTTTGCAAATGGCAACTATGATAAGAAAGAAGTTTACGAAAAAGCCAAATCTTATTCAGACATTGTCGAGTCTTCTATCGATAAGATGGAAATTATCAAGGACAGTACAGCGTATACTTTTAGAGTAGCAGTTAAGGCAGCTCTTGATAACTATTTCTATTATCAAAAGAACAATCCAAAAGAAGAGGCTCGTTTTGCTAGACAAACAGCAAAGAGAGAAGCTTTAATCAGCAAGGGCAAGAATGTCGACTGGAAAGTTGTTCCAAAGACGGTTTATGAACTCAGTACATTTACTGAAAACATTTTAGCTGCTGTTGATAGACTAGTTGTGCATTACGAAGACTACATTTCAAAATCAAGTGATATAGATTTTAATGCAAAGACAATTGAGCTTATTGACTACTTCAAAGACAGAGCATCACAGGTTGTTTACAAAGAAACACCTGCTATGGCTAAGGAGAAAGCATTAAAGCTCATGGAAGAGGTTGGTATTCCTGAGCCAAGAATTCGTTACTATCAGTACCCATTCGAGTTCTCAGGTGGTATGAGACAGCGTATAGTTATTGCTATTGCGCTCTCAGCAAACCCAGATATTCTTATTTGTGACGAGCCAACAACAGCTCTTGACGTTACAATTCAGTCTCAGATTCTTGAACTTATAAACAAGCTAAAAACGGACAGAGGTCTTTCTGTAATATTCATTACGCATGACCTTGGCGTAGTTGCTAACATGGCTGACAAGATTGCGGTTATGTATGCAGGAAAGATTGTTGAATATGGAACTGCTGACGATATCTTCTATGACCCACGTCATCCATATACATGGGCTCTTCTTTCATCAATGCCAGACCTTGATACAAAAGAAAAACTTGATGCAATTCCTGGTACTCCACCAAACATGATCTACCCACCAGTAGGTGATGCTTTTGCGGATAGAAACAAGTACGCATTGAAGATTGACTATGAAAAACAGCCACCAATGTTTACAGTTTCAGACACACATTCAGCTGCCACATGGCTTCTTCACCCAGATGCTCCAAAAGTTGAATTGCCAAAGATTATTACTGATAGAATTGCACGTATGAAAGGATTGGAGGGAGATAACGATGGAAAGCAATAAGACAAATGATGAAGTGTTGCTTCGAGTTGAACATCTCTGCCAATACTTTAAAATGGGTCCAAAAGTCCTTAGAGCTGTTGATGGTGTATCTTTTGATATCAAAAAAGGCGAAGTTTTCGGACTCGTTGGTGAATCTGGTTGTGGTGAAACAACAACTGGTAGATCAATTATAAAGATTTATGATATAACTTCTGGTAGTATATATTTCAAAGGTCAGAGAATTGCTGCTGGCACACGTTCTTATGAAGATGCCATTAAGAATTCTAAGAAGGAAACTTCAGAACAGATTAAGGCATTAAAAGAAGATACTAAAGCAAATCCGGCAAACAAAGAAAAGAATGACCAAGAAATTGCTGCAAAAAAACAAGCTCTTGATGCATTTATTGCTGAAAAGAAAGAAGAAATAAGAAGCGCTAAGAAAGATCATAAGAGCATTGATAAGTGCACAAAGATCCAGATGATTTTCCAGGATCCAATTGCATCTTTGAACCCTCGTATGACAGTAAGAGAAATTATTTCAGAAGGCCTTATAATCAACGGAATTAAAGACAAAGCATATATTGAGTCAAAAGTAATTGAGATTCTACAACTTGTTGGTCTTGTTCCAGAACACGCAGACAGATATCCACATGAATTCTCAGGTGGTCAGCGTCAGCGTATCGGTATAGCTCGTTCTGTAATCATGAACCCAGATATGATTATCGCAGATGAACCAATCTCTGCTCTTGACGTATCTATTCAGGCACAGGTAATCAACCTTTTGAATGAGCTTCGTGAAAGACTTAACCTTACAATTCTCTTTATTGCGCACGACTTGTCTGTTGTTAAATATTTCTCAGATAGAATTGGTGTTATGTATTTTGGTAAGATGGTTGAACTTGCAACTTCTGACGAGTTGTTTGCGCATCCACTTCACCCATATACAAAATCTCTTCTTTCCGCAATTCCTCTTCCAGATCCACATGCAGAAAAAAAGCGTACACGTATTTTGTACAATGCGCTTGCTGAACATGACTATTCTGTAAACAAACCATCTTTAAGAGAGGTTTGTCCAGGACACTTTGTTTATTGCAATGATGAAGAGGAAGCAAAGTATATTGAAGAATTAGGAAAATAATAAAGTGAAGAAAAAACTAATATATTACGGTATCCCGACAATTATCGGAGCCATTATGGGTCTTTTGACTGCA
>JAKSVJ010000113.1 GCA_024408015.1 Clostridia bacterium | reverse complement strand
ATATCTCGTGTTATAATTAATTCATAATGACAAGTCAAATCGATATTCACCTTATATGCCAAATACACATCCTTAAACTCTTTATGTCGATAGAACTTCAGTTCCTCCACTTTACCTCTAAAAGTTTCTAAATAGAGGTCATAATCTAATTCGCTCTGCATTAACTTACCACCTCAATCTCATCTTCATCAAGCACTACGCCGAGATATCTCCCATTATCCCAATTCACATGTACGGTTCCCATGTCGTCAACATGATCTACTGTTCCAAGCATGCCATCAGGTATTGGATGAATATCATCGCTCATGTGTATTAGCTTGATTCTAGTTCCTGGTTTATATTCTTTTTTAATTGCGTCTACTACAAAATCCATTTATAACTCCTTCATTCAACATTCTTTATTAACTCCTTAATATCAACGCCAATCTCCTTCAGCTTAACTTCCATAGCATATAGGTCAGCATCGTCGTATCTTCCGTTGAAATAGTCTTGTATCTCACCAGTATTCAAAATGAACCTCTCGATTCTTTTCTTACCCCATCCAAGCTGCTTTCTCAATGTAGCAGCCAGGACGAGATTAATCTCAAATGGAGTGAGAGCTATTTGTTTTAGTGTTTCAGCTCTCACCACTTTCTTCATGTCGGATTGAGATACCTTTGAGAGTCTTACTCTGTTAGGCACCATTGCATTCATTTGTTAAGCTCCTTTAAGAGAAGCTCTTCTTTTGATACTTCCTGCATAACGAGTTCAAGCTCCTTGTTAAGCTCTTCTTCGCTCATGTTCAATAGCTCAACTACCATATCAACAACATTGATTGCTGTATCAGCTTTGGCTAATTTTATTTCATTTCCTTTAAGCTGTGGTTTTAAGTCAACCAATCCTACCTTAACGTTTTCAAGAATACTTTTTATTAAATCAATTTTCTGCATTTGGTTCATCTCCTTTAAAATAATAGTTAGCTTTTGTTGTTCGTTCTCCGAACTGATTAATATGATCAGTTTCAACAGTTACGATTTGATAGCCTTTCTCCCTCATGTCACTTATAACAGCTGGGAGATTAGCTATACCTAGACTCTTCAGAGCTTCAACTCTATTCACTGATTTGTTGTCTTTGAGCCAGGCAACAACTCTATCAATTTGTTTCATTCTCGCCATGTTCTAACTCCTCATACATTTCAGTTACTATTTCAATAACTCTCTCAAAGGTTATATTGCCATTTGAATTCTCAACCATTTGTTGGATTATTTGAGCTATTCCATATGCCAGTGATACAGCTGTGCCAAAAATAACTAAGACATCTCGTGTCCAGAAAATAACTCCCTCTCTTTTCCCAGTAAATAGGTCGTGTCCGTTGGCTAGCTCTTTGACTATTTTTGAAGTCAAATTATTTCTTTTAACTTTATCAATTAAAGCTTGTTTAAGTTCTTCTTCGTTCATTGCTCATTCTCCTTTGGCTTTAGTCCTGTTGGTAAATGTGCCCAAGCTATTATTTCATC
This sequence comes from Clostridia bacterium, assembly GCA_024408015.1. Lineage (GTDB taxonomy): Bacteria > Bacillota > Clostridia > Oscillospirales > CAG-272 > RGIG6816. The sequence continues at coordinate 3,395 of JAKSVJ010000113.1, read as the reverse complement.
ATTAGCATAGTCATTAAAATAAGAACCATAATTATCGTAAAAGGTTATTCCAATACCGGACTTTGTTTGGACAAGCACTTCTTCATCTACTTCTGGCAATTCGCAATCAAATGCTTAATTGTCGATGACTTCCACAGCGCAGTGTAACAATCGAGCCAAGTCTTCGATTTCATCATAAGTCATTGTGCGTAATTTAATCGTATGCCATTTAATCGTTTCCTTGTATTTCTTTTTTAATTCTTTTTCAGGATGCCTTTTTAACCATCCTTCTACTGCTGCGACTATTTCGCCGAAGTATTCAGGATTGTTTTTTTTCAAAACAACTCTCCTCATTATTCCAACCTATTGAAGTTACTTCTAGCTTACAACCTTTTGACTTTTCTAAAGGACATCCATCGCAATAATGATAAGTATCGCACATTCTGTTGTATGCTATTAAAAATTCTATTGTATCCATTTATTTATCCCCTTCTTATTCTACTATTTCATTCCAATATTCTTTTAGGCATGCATTACAATTCTTATATGAATCACATCTGCCTTTCATACTGTGGTATAGGTTCATCGGACATATGTCGAGACAACCCGATACCTTTTGTGCATCTGGAAATAATTTAAGAAATTCCGATTGCCTTGTGCGTAGATTTTCGTTTTTCCATTCGTTTACCGTATTAATAATTGTTTCCAGTTCTTTTTCCGTTGAAAGCTTTATTGAGCAATTAATACTATGTATTTTGCATTTACTACAATCGGAAATTGCTGTGCACATTCTTTCATTATCTCGAAAAAATTCATATAATTCTTTTGCGTTAATCATTATACATTCTCCTTTTTTTTGGATTCCTTTGGCCACTTTCCCAATACGATTGTTTTGCCGAAGTATTTCTCATCTTCCCTACCTCTTGGCACAATCTCTTGCCCACATTCCCTTGACCATAATGGACATCCCTTGCGATGTTCACATGAATGGCACATTCTGTTGTATTCGATTAAGAATTCTTTTGTATCCATTTGTTACACCTCCTATAACTATTATTTTTTCAAATATCATTTCAAAGTGATCATATAATTGACTCACTGTCATCGTTTATCCTTTCCTCGTAGCTGCAACGAAGGAGTCATCAAGATCAAAGCTTGTTTCTTTCTTGGCAGCTGATTTGTTTGATTTAGTTTTTGTCGGTAGTTCAGTTCTTGCCCAATACCTGACAGCAGCTTTCCAACTCTTCATTTTGGTTTTGCCTACCATCCAACCATTTGATTCATAATGATATATGAACTTCTCAGGAACAATGCTGTAGTTATTTTCCTTACAGAAGTTAGTTACTTCTTCTAGTGTTGGCGGAGTAAAGCGTGAGCTTTTCTTTTCTATATTCTTTTCTTCATCTATACTATCCTTAACTATACTATCCTTACCTATACTATCCTTACCTATACTATCCTTAACTATACTAGGTTGACATATGGTTGGCACTTGATACGTTTGACTATAAGAACCATTTTCATCCACTGCTAATTGGTTCATTTCATCAACATATTTAGTATCAATTTTTCGGTCTCGTCTCAGCCAATTGTTTATTCTCCAATGCTTTATTACTATTACTCCGCTTTCAAAAGGTATAATAAATTTATTGGCAGCTAACAATCTTAAGTCATCTTCAGAAGCTCCGCACTGCCTCATAATAGATTTTGGTGAATTGATAAATCCATCGTCATCTCCCAACATACCCAATGTAAAATACAAGCATCTTGCTGACATTGGCATATCCAGGAAAGCATCTGATAGAACTATCGTCTTTGCAAACATTCTACGTTCTGCCATACTATCTCCTAGAATGGAAGATCTGCGTCTTCAGGAATTGGTGTTGGCTTTGGAGTTTCTTGTACATCAGACTTCTTCTTTGAACCAAAGTCAAATTCTTCTATGTTAATCTCTGTAGCATAACGTTTATTGCCATCAGGTGTTTCCCATTCTCTGCTGTAGAGATAACCTGAAACAATGATTTGGTCACCCTTCTCAAAGTATTTAACTATGTTCTCAGCTGTTTTCTCCCATGCGATACATGTGAAGAAGTCTGCTTTGTCTTTTGTAAATGGTCTATTAACAGCTACTTTAATGCTAGCTACTGATTTGTTTGAGTTTGTTTGTTTAAGCTCTGGTTTTTCTACCAATCTACCTGCTATTACTATTTTGTTCATTTTCTAAATTCCCTTTCGTATCTTTCTTTATAATCAATCTTGAACTCTTCCATCCACTTCTCATGACTGTACTTCTTCTCAAATTTGATTTGAGCTACAGCTCTTAAAGTTAGGTCAAGCTCCTTTCCCTGATGAGCTTCGTTGTGATGCTTCAAACATAGTGGCACTATGATGTGATACTCATCGCTCTTGTGTCTATATGCATGACCTGGTATGATGTGATGATACTGCACTTGTGTATTAGCACACACATAACATTCACCCATCTTTCTCGTTATAATGCTATCTAGTTTCAAGTAAACTCACCTCTCTTAATGGTTTAGTATCAATGTTTAATTGGTCACACTCTTGGATTATTAATTCTATGAATCTACGCATCTGATCCTTGCTAAATACCGATGACCCAGGATACAACGTTACGTTCATACAACCTTCTAGTTTTGATGGATAAGCTTCCACTTGCCAACCTAAACCTTTTACTGTCCATGCATCTCGGATAAAATCCACGTCCTCAACACGAGAACAAATTGTTTTTGAACATCCACCTAGTTGCTTTATTAAGTATTGATACACTTGTTCTTTTTTGATTCCAACACACTCAGCTAGTTTATCTATGAATACCCATGCTAATGCATTTTGGTCTAGAGATCTTCTTGGACTATGTTTCTTCATCGTGATATCTAAAAACTCAGTTTGTATCGTTTCTATATCATCAGGATAGTCTATCTCTACCATTACTCTTAGCTTGTGAGTTATTAGATTCTTGCTGATGTCTATGATTTTTCCAGTTGTTTTCATTTCTTGTTATAAGCTGCTATCTTCGCATCAATGATGCCAATAGCTTTCTTAATTTGTTCTGTGCCAGTTTCTCTTAACTGAGCGATAAAGTCTTTATCGCATTTGTACCAATCTTTTAAAGACTTCTCATTTACCTTCATGATAAGAGCTGATTCATATGTGATTTCTTCTGTAGCAGCACCTCTAGCTTTAGCAGCTTCCAATGCTTCCTTTACTTTTGTGCCTTCGTCTTTTGGCTGATTGTTAATTGCATTTCTAACTTCTTCAGCACTAGCTATTGAAGTCTTACTTCCGATGCCTGCAAACCCTAAAGCTCTGCCAACAGCTGATGTTTCGCAGTTCTCAATGAAGCTTGTCTTGTTGATGAAGCTGCTTGATTCTTTTTCTTGAGGTATTTTTAA
>JAKSVJ010000112.1 GCA_024408015.1 Clostridia bacterium | reverse complement strand
GCCGATGGAAATCTTTGGGATAACACTCTTGAGACTTTAGCAAAAGAAAACAAGGATGTTATTCTAAGAATGCCTATCATTCCTAACATCAATGATACTAAGACACACATGGAACATGCTGCAAGTATCGCTGTAAAATATAAAAATATCAAGAATGTTGAAATCATGCCTTACCACTCTATTGGAGCCGATAAGTGGAATCAACTTGGTCTTGAATATTCACTTAAAAATTTAAGCACAGCAACTCCAACTCAAAAAGATTTGTGGAACGCCATGCTCAATGATGCCTTATCAAAGGCAGGATGGAACACTTAGACTATTTTTCAATTGCCTTCCATCCCAATATACCTGCACCTATGATACCGTTTTCGTGATTTGGACGTGCGAAACGAATTTCCAAATTTTCCATTGGATAAGGTTTTCTTGCGAAGTCCTTAATTCTCTTAAGGAAATATTCTTTTGGAAATCCTTCCATTTGTGGAAGTCCACCACCGATTATTACATAGTCAGGATCTAATATATTCACTTCTGTAGCAACTGCCACTGCCATACAATCAAGTTGTTTTTTAACTTCTGGTGTATCGCTGTGACGAACATATATCTCTGATACAGGAGTATCTTTAAATACATCGTTACATAATGCCTGGAGCTGACGGCCACCACCGATTGGTTCTAGGCAATTTTCATTTCCACAACCACATCTAACATTTGAATTAATTTGAGGAATATGACCAAGCTCCCCTGCTACACCATTCTTGCCGGAGAGCATTTTGCCATTTATGTAGATGCTGTTACCAATTCCAGTTCCAAAATATATACCAACAATAACGCTGTCACTTGGGAGTTTATTGTCATTTAAATCATATGACAACAAAAGGTTAACATCTTTATCAAGATATACAGGTACTTTCAAAGCCTTTTCAAGAATATCAGCCACAGGCTTATTGTCGAGTCCTTTTACATTTGGAGCTTGGAGAACAATTCTATGGTCCTTGCTAACAGTCGCAGGAACACCTAGAGAAACACCACAAACAGTATACTTGCTAGACAACTCTGTGCGATATTCTTCAATCAAATTTGTCAAGCGAGAAAGAAATTCATCTGAAGAGTATTCTGATGTGGACACAATTCTACTATCAAGAAGTTCGCATGACTTATTGACCATGCCGATTCTTAGATTTGTACCACCAATATCAAGACATACAAGTGTTTTCTGTTTCAATTTTTGTTCCCCCAAATTTTTGTGTTTAGTGAGTAATCGTTTTCTCAAGTAATCTAAGAAAAAAGACAAACTGTCTTTTTCTTAAATCGAATTATTTACTGCTTGATTCTCTACGAACCAAGTATACTGGTACTTCAATAGCCTTTGTTGGCACATCTTCACCGTTAATAACCTTCATAAGGTATAGCGCTGCTTCTTCGCCAATTTTTTCAACTTGCTGATTGATTGTTGAAATCGGAACTGTATTAAATGCAGTGATTGAGATATTATCAAATCCAATGATTTTTATATCATTTGGAACGTCATATCCATGCTCAAAAAGTGACTTATAGCAGCCAAGAGCAAGCCAGTCTGAACAAGCAAATACGCCATCGAATTCAGGTTTGCCTTCGTCAAGTATTCTATTCATTTCGTCATATGCATCTTGATAATGCAAATGATCGAGCATTACTGTATATTCTTTTTCAATTCCAGCTTCTTTTAAAGCTTTTGCGTAGCCTTTATATCTTTCTTGATATCCTGAAATGTGATTTTTTGCAGTCATAATCAGGATTTTTTTGCATCCATTGTCAATAAGCTCTTTTGTAGCTAGATAACCACCACTGACGTTATCACTGGTTATAAAGCATCTAGTATCAGCTTTTGTAACAGGTTTACGGTCGATGAAGACTGTCGGAATATCACCTAAATCTTCTTCTGAAACTGTGCTACTACTTGACAAGAATATAAGACCGCTGACTCTTTTTGAAGCCATCATTTGAATCTTTGATTTTTCTATTTCGCTGTCTTCATCTGTAGTACAAATAAAGGCAAGATAACCATTTTCAAAAAGTGTTCTCTCGATAGAAGAGATAAGTTTTGTAAAGAACTCATTTGTGATATCAGGAACGATTATACCAACATTAGTTGTCTTTTGTGTAATCATTTCTTTTGCTAGTTGACTTGGAACATAATTGCATCTATGAATAGCTTCAAGAACACGTTCTTCTGTTTCTTTAGAAAAACGGCCATTATGGTTTATGACTCTTGATACAGTTGCAATAGATACATTAGCCGCTGCTGCAATGTCTTTAATTGAAACTCCTTTTCCCATCAGAACCCCCTCTTTTCTAAATATAATTATACTATATAGTGTATTGAATTACAATGATTTTATTGTCATTTGGGTAAATATTTACCCAAAATTTTCGCAATATATTCCATTGTTTTTCGTTCATTTTCACAAAGTTTAAACTTATCGTTATTAAGTCTGTCATTTATATACTCAATACAAGCTGGAATGTTGAGCTTTCTTGGTGTTTGACCTGCAAAATCTCTAAAGTTTGTCTCTGCAATTTTTTGAACAACTACATCAGAATAACCACCACCTTGGATAGTTCTATCCCATAGAGGAAATACATCATTTCTTGTTAAATAGTCACGTTCCAAAGCGTTAATTTCATGAGCGATTTTTGTGTCATACTCCCCTGCTGGATAACAGTTATCTGTACCAAAAAAGATTCTGTCACTAAAATCAATGAAGAATTTTCTCCACAAATCAGGGTATGCATCGAACTCATAATACATTTCTGTTCCTGCTGTGATGTCAATCTTCAAGTTCTTATGTTTTGTCATAAGCTCTCGAATTTTCGGTTCATTGTCAGATAGGAAAAAGAAGTGTGCTATACATATGTTGAGATTTGGATATTTATCGAGCATATTACATGTTTCTTGAAGAATTTGCTCATATGAAACATATGTGCCATCTCCATAAAAACAGCCAGCATCTCTTGCCCATTGTGGACAATTATCTGGATCCCAGTTAAAAGCAGGATCGTTTACATGAAATAAAAGTGGTATATTGTTCTTCTCTGCCCAAGAATAAAATTCGTCATATCTTTCATCATCTTGAGCATATCCAAGTCTTTTTCTCTCTGTAGGCTTATTTTCAATCATTTTCATACCGTCAAGACCAAGGTCATAAAGAGTCTTGGCCTCTTTAGCGAAATCATAATCAAAACGATAGTGAAAACCACCCATAGCGTAGTTGTTTGGATTTAATAACTTGAAATATATAGCAAGAGCGTTTTGGGCAGCATCATCCATACCTTCAACACTTAGAAAGTTTGAACTTTCATACCCATATTCTTTTTGTAAATCAATCATCGCTTCGACATCTTGAGCTCCACCATTCAAGATGTGGCAATGGCAGTCAAGCCATGTAATCATTATTTATTAGGATATTCGTTGCAAAGAAGACGATATGGGGCTTCATCTTCATCAATTGCAGGAAAACGTCCAGGAGCTGTTAGGAAGAAGTTATCAGCTGAGTCATCATTACACATACTAACTTCGCCTACAAGAACATCACCATAACCTTCTTTACCCCAGAATTCATGGTAAAGACGCTGTGTATATGTAATACTCTCGCCTTTCTTAAGTTCAACAACAGAACCTGCTGGAAGTGTGAGCTTTACGCCATCAGATACTACAACTACATCGCTTGTCTCATCAAGTGAGCCATCTTTAGCGGCGTTATATAGACGCATACAAAGAATACCACCACCACGATTGATGATATCTTCCATCTTGTATGCATGATAATGCATTGGAGTTAGCTGATTTTCACGAGCCACAAGATATTTTTCAGCATATGGCTTTGGATATTTATCTGCCATCTTTTGGTTACCGTTACGGATTGTTACAGCTGTAAGTCCAATCTTATCAAAATCGCCACAACCAAAGTCAGTTACGTCCCAACCAAGTTCATTATCATATATTTCTCTGCACTCTTCACCTTTTGTAGCCCATTCTTCTGGTGTCCATGTTAAAAATGGTGGCAATACAAAGCCTTCTTTAGCAAGAAGAGCCTCTGTTTCACGAATAATTTGATTAATTCTAGATCTTTTCATATTGACATATCTCCATATCTAAATATTTTTCTTGAGTAAAATTGTATGAATTTCAAATGCGTGGAAATCAATTTCTGCACCGTCATCTGTGATTTTTATCTTATCCTGAGCATCTTTTTGCTCCAAAATGTCACAAATTGAGTCAACTTTGTATCCTGTGCAAACAATCTTAGATACTGTATTACCGCCAGCAGCTTCATAAAGACGAACGATTATATCATCGCTATCTTCAGCTTTCTTAACAGTTTCAATAACAGCAGTACCACTTATGATATTAATTGTAGGAAGAACACTTTCATTCTTGTTATTTTCAACCACAAATTGGTCTATAGGATAGTTGAGCATGTATCCTTCTTTAATAACTTCTCCGCTCCATACATCAGATGCATGTGGGAAAATAGAATATGTAAAGTTGTGTACGCCCATATCTCCGTGTTCACAAGGACAATTTTGGCTTCTCAATAGACACAAATCGAGTGCGCCATCCCAAACCTTATATCCGTACTTGCAGTCATTAAGCAAAGCCATACCGCCATTGTTATCTGACATGTCAGCCCATTTATGAGCACATACTTCAAATTTTGCTTTATCCCATGATGTGTTGTGATGAGTAGGTCTTTTCACGTGACCAAATTGGATTTCGCATGATGCTGTTTCTGTTACTACATCTACAGGATAGTTAACTCTTAGCATTTGATACTCTTCATTCCAATCAACAGTGTTTATAAAATCAACTTTTCCGCTTGATTCTCTTAAAACTGCAATTTGAGTCATCTTTGAAGCTTTACCAATAGAGTAA
>JAKSVJ010000111.1 GCA_024408015.1 Clostridia bacterium | reverse complement strand
TTGAATTGGTTTGGATTAAAGGAAACCCATCCTATTTTGGATCAAACTGTTTCACAGTTCCAACAAAAGCGAGAATTTGTTTTTATTGTGATGAACCATCTCCAATTTGGGAGAATTTCAATAGATCACTTAGCACACTTGAATTTGGGGTAAAAACATCTCCAAGAGAAAAATAAAGTAAACTTACAAGGAGGGAGTTATGCTAGATAGTTGTCATATTTGTGGCGCTAGCCTTATGAAGCTTCATGGCACTGTCAAATGTGTGGCATGCGGTGCTGTATATGAGAATTTGTATTCGAATGAAGAAAATGTACTACTTGAAAATGCATTTGAGACACTAGCAAATACTTCATTCGAAGAGGCAGAACAATTATTCTGCGATTTGAATAAAAATTACCCGGAAAACGGCGAGGCTTATTGGGGCTGTCTTCTTTCAAAATATGGAATAAAATACGAAAAAGACTATGATGGAACAATGGTTCCAACGTTCTATAAGGTTCCTGATTCAAATATGATTGAGGACTCATTGCTAAAAGAAGCAATACATAATTCTACAGAAAATGTAGCACATTATTTCGAGTCTGAAGCTAAGAAACTTGAAGCCCTTAGAATTGAGTGGGTGGAAAAAGCTTCTAAAGAACCATCGTTTGACATTTTTATATCCCACAAGAGTGACTTAGAGGATGATAGCAATAGGGCAAAAGATATTTATGATGCGCTCCAAAAAAACAAGTTAAGACCATTTTATAGCGAAGAAAGCTTAAAGGACAAGGTCGGTGAAAAGTATGAACCATACATTTTCCAAGCAATAGAGAAATCTAAAGCTATGGTTCTTTATGTTAATTCTCCTGAAGAAGTAGAATCAACTTGGATTAAGAATGAATGGCATCGTTTTGCAAAACTTGTATCACAAAAGAAAAAAGTGAGCAATTCGCTCATTATTATTTGTGATGGATTTTTGGCTAAAGAATTACCAAAAGAATTAGCAGCATTTCAATGTATTGAGGTTTCAAATGGCGAAGATTTTATGCCATTGCTTTTACTTCAAATCAACAAAATATTGAAATTAGCTAAGAAAGTAAATACAAAAAAGAATTCCAAATTAGCAACTCAAATTGCATTGCTTTCCATTGTTGCAGTAGCCGTTATATCTATTATTCTATTGGTGCAAAATAGTAATAGGGATGATATAAGTAGCACTACAAACAATTCTTCGATATTACCAAGTTCAACGACAATAGATAGTATTACACTTGAACAAACAACATTAGTAGATACATCTGCCACAAGTACGAGTGAAAATACAAGTACAACACTTGATGAGACAACAATTATTACAGATGCAACAACTACTATAACGACTGATGTATCTACATCCAATGAGGAAACAACAGTTATAGTAGGGACAACAACTGAATATACAACTGAATATACAACTGAAGAAACTACACAAATAACGTTGTAGATATTTCAAACACTAGCACTACGGTCTTATATGACACAAAATATGGTTTTTATTTTTGGAAGAAATATGATGGTACATATTGTTTAGCTGGATATAGTGACAGGGGATGTGATAGTGATGGGGAAGTGCTAGTTATACCGTCACATATTGATGGTGTTGAAGTCAATGAGATACAATATCGTTTTGAAGATTATCCAAGTCTATCTGGTAATGATCAAACAAAGGAACTTCATATTCCATCAACAATTAAGATGATTGGATTCCAAGCGTTTAGTGAATGGACTTCTCTTGAAAAAGTAGTTATTGATGAGGGTGTTACGTGTATTGATACAAGTTCTTTTAGTAATTGCTTGAACTTAAAGGAAATAAACTTTCCATCAACACTAAGAACAATTGGAGCATATGCATTTAACAATTGCTATCGATTAAGTAATATAGTCTTTAATGATGGGCTTTTGGATGTGCAAGACCGTGCTTTCATGTATTGCATTAGTTTGAAAAACATCGTTATACCAGAGAGCGTTGAAAAAATGGGTTTTGGTGTTTTTGAAGAATGTACGGGTATTGAGTCAATAGATTTTAAGACTACTAAACTTGTTGAATTTGATGGCATTGTTGTTAGATGTCGTAACCTTAAATCCTTAGTACTTCCAGAGGGCATAGTTGAACTTGGTTCATGTGTGGAACTTGAGCAAATTACATACATTGAAATACCATCAACTGTTAAACAAATATATAATAACTGTTTTGCGATGTGTAAATCGCTTGAAACTATTTGGATAAGAGGTTGTCCAACATTAATAGGCGATAATTTAGTTTCTGGATATCCTGGCGGAGTTATTTGCTTTGAAACCGAACGTGCGTTATCTTCATGGGCGGATTTCAATAAGGAAAATTATAGGGTGATTTATGGTGTAAAAGAAAAACCTGTAAATATTGAATACCAAAGTATCTCAAGACCACAAGAGGGACAAATAAGAGATTCACAATTTATACCACTCTATGATTCATTTGGAAATTTACAAGAGTACTATGACACTGTACAAGGAGTATACTATAAAGTCTTCGATGGGGAAGTTGCTGTTATTGGATATGATGGTCATGGCGGTAATGTATACATTCCAGCATATGTACATGGTCTTCCAGTAAAGAGTTGTGCTACATTTGAGCACCCACTGTTTCAAGGAAATGGAAACATAACTGGACTATATCTTCCAGGCACTTTAGTTGAAGTACAAAGTGATTTTTTTGCAAATATGGAAAGTTTAGAATCGGTGTTTATTGAAGATGGTACAGAAAAGATTTTTGGTTATCAATTTAATTCTTGTAAAAATCTTCGTTCAGTACGTCTTCCAAATACATTGAAGACTATAGAATATGGGGCTTTTGGCGCTTGTGAAAGACTCATGAGTATCACCTTGCCAGAGAATCTAGAAGTTATTGAACGTCAGGCTTTTGCTGCTTGCCAGTCATTTAAATATGTTACGGTTCCGGCTTCTGTAAAGGTCGTAGAGGATATGGCATTTTCTAGTTGTTGGAATTTAAAAGGACTATATTTTGAAGGTATTCCAACTATAGGTTTGGATCAGGTTGCTTATGATGATCTAGCAACTATCTATTTTAAATATTCAAAAGATAGATATGACCTTTCCGGTTTTGAAACATTCTTTGGACCTTTGGTCTTTGATGTATCAATTTGTCCATTTGAGTAAATTGGTCCAAAAAATCTTGAAAAAAAGTATTCTTTTGAGAATACTCACTTATCACGGTTTGTGACGATTTTTGACATTGCAAAAAATGACAAAAATACATTAAAATCATTGTTTTTTGAGCCTATTTTAATCTCAAATTATTGAAAAAATAAGAGCAAAGTGATAGAATATACTAGCTTTTTATATATTGCATATATTTGACGATTTTTTATATATTGCGTTTTTTGTTTACAGGAGAAATTTATGAAAAAATCAGACAAGAATACAGGATCAAGTACTATCTTGCACAAAGTTTTCACAGTAATAGGTATAATTTTGTGTGTAATTCTTATTCCTGCTTTGATAATTAATGTAACGTTGATTATTCGTAGTTACACCAATCCGGATAAAGTTCCTGGAATTGGCTCAATGGTTCCTATGGTTGTGTTGACGGATTCTATGTATCCAGAGATAAACAGTGGGGATTTAATAATATGTAAAACAGTTTCAGCTGACGAGATTGTAGTTGGTGATGTCATTTCATTCTTCGACCCAGCGAGCAAAGGAACAAGTGTAGTGACCCACCGTGTTATTGAAGTTACCGAAGAAGGTGGCAAATTAGCATGGCGCACACAAGGTGATGCTAACAACACTCCGGATGAATCACTAGTGCCTGCAGCTAACTTGGTAGGTGTATATAACTTCCGCATTGCTGGTGCCGGAAACGTAGCGATGTTCATGCGCTCAACCCAAGGTTTGATAATATGTGTAATACTTCCAATCGTATTACTTATCGGTTACGATATGCTACGTCGTAGAATGTATGAAAAGAAACAACAACAGGATGCAGATGCTTTGAAGTTAGAATTGGAAGAACTTCGTGCAAAAGCAAATGAACAACATACTGAAGACAACTAAATAATAGTTTATTTTATATATTAAATTATATATTAAACTGCAAAGAGACAACTTGACAACGGGATAAAGCAACACTAACTTTTTGTATGATTCTCTCGCTTAGGGACCAATGCATGCTTAAGATTTGTTTTATTTACGCCATGTCAAGTTTTTGTTTTTTTGATTTAACTAAGAAACTTAAAGAAGGGAGGAATTTTTTTGAAATGTAGACCATTAAGAATTGCAGTCGTCTTACTTGTTGTGACAGCTATAACATCAAATATAGTTGGTGGTACTTTGGCAAAGTATAAAGTTGTTGACTCTTCAAATGATTCCGCCCATGTTGCAAAATGGGGAATAACGGTTTTTGCCGATGGAAATTTGTTCGGCAAGAATTATTATGGCAACCCGAGTAACACAATAAGTACAAGTGATGATGGAAGAACAATCACTGTTAAGAGCGTTCACAATGCTTCAATAGATAATTTGGTAGCTCCTGGCACAAAAAATGATGTGGGACTTACTTTTGGAATTAGCGGTAAAGCAGAGACTGCTGTTAAAGTGGATGTTAAAATTCGAGATAGGAGTGTTGTTCTTCGTCCGAATGTCTATTATATAATGCACAAATTAACTGACGTAACACAAGACAACTTTGCGGTGTATCAAGAACGTTATGGTGGGCTATATGTCGCTGATGGCGAGTCATATATCTTGGCAGATACTTATGCTGGTGACCAAAATTATTACGCGGTTGATAATATGACACAATTAAACACTGGAGGAAACTGGTCATATTGCCCGGTGGTTTTTGAAATTGTTCCAACTGACGGAATTCACGGCTTAGAAGTTACAAAAAATGGAATAAAAGCAT
>JAKSVJ010000110.1 GCA_024408015.1 Clostridia bacterium | reverse complement strand
CCCGGACTATTTTTATCATTGGCTATATTATTGATTGCTTTCTTTTCAAAAAACAGAAAACTTCATTCAATATGCATGGGAATTTTATGTATCATGCTTTTAAGCACAGGACTATTAATAACTCTTGTCAGTGCGCCAGAACAGCTTACAGTAACCCTTATTCCAGTTGCTCTCTTGGTACCTCTCTTCTTTGATGTTAAACCTATTGTGTTTGTATCAGCTGAAGTAATCACTGATTTAATATATTTAATATTTGCCCCGATGGTTAAACCAGCTGACATTCTCGTTCTTGATATTGTTGACGTGTTGGCATTCAGTATATCCGGAATTTTAATAGGTACTATTATCACCAAAGTTAAGATTGAAAGATACGTATATGCTAGTAAGATCAGAAAAATTGCTCTCCAAGACGGATTAACAGAGTGTTTTAATAGAAAAGCATACGTTGATGATACAAAGAAAGCATCAACTAACTACCCTGAAGATTATGTTTATGTTTCAATGGATGTTAACGGTCTTAAAATTGTTAATGACACATTAGGACACGAAGCAGGTGACGAACTTATCTTGGGCGCATCACAGTGTATGATTGAGTGTTTCGGAAAATTCGGTAAAGTATATAGAACCGGAGGAGACGAATTCACTGCTATTTTGAAAATTGGAAAAGAAAAAATCGAAAATATCATAAATGATTTTGAAAAAGAAGTGGATAATTGGCACGGAAAAATAGTTGAAAACACTTCTGTTTCATGTGGATATGCAACTGCAGACGAAATTCAAGGCTTATCAATTGACAAGGTTTCGGTTTTAGCGGATAAACGCATGTATGAGAAAAAAGCTGCATTCTATAAAGAAAAAGGCATGGACAGAAGAGGCCAGGCCGATGCTCACAAAGCTTTGTGTAACCTATACACAAAAATACTAAAAATTAATATCACAGATGATACGTATAGCATTGTAAACATGGATGTTTCAGAACAGACAAAAGAAAAAGGTTTTTCTGAGAGTATATCCAAGTGGCTATACTCATTCGGCAAGTCTGGACTGGTTCATCCAGATGATATTGAAGAGTATCTACGTTATACAAACGTCGACTACATGAGAGAATACTTTGCTGGCAATAAAACTTCCCTTCACATCTTTTACAGAAGAAAATTTGAAGATGATTTTAAGCAAGTTATGATGGAAATAATACCAGCAGATGACTATAGCAATGACAATCAAGTTCTATTCCTATACGTTAAAAACATAGAAAAATAAGTCGTTTTACAAAAGTGAGGTGAATGCCTTGGATGAAAAGAAAAAAATGATAGAAACAAGGTATGTAGCGGATCCTAAACAACCATATGGCTTACATGACTGTAGGATTGACAACATGGAAATATCCAATGGAAACTTAACATTAGGATTTAGAGACGAAATCACGAGGATTCCAAGACCAGGAGTTACTGGGCTTGATGTGCATGGCAAAATTGTTGTAGAAGGAATAGATCAAGATTTTTGCGAAGTAATCTTACAAGGAAAAGGCAATAGTAAGGGCGGATTTCGCGGAGAAAGATTGACCATACCTGAATTTGCAGAAAAATATAAAGGCTATCTGTTTGAAGTGATTAATGAGTACTATGGTTGGCATAGGTTACAATTTACAGGATGGTTATGGATGCCAAACACCTATCCAAAAGAGATTACATTGAGCCTAAGTTATTTTAAAGGCGATATCGTTTACATCACTGAAGAATAGAACATATAAACCAATCGCAAGTCCATCAGTGGAGGCAATTAGACGAAAATGATAGAAAAAACGGCCAAGGAAAAAATGTTAGCCGGCGAACCATATTCTTGTATAGACGCCGAATTAGATAAATTAAGATTATCGGCCAGACGCTTGTGCAAGAAATACAACGACTGTTGGCCTGATGAAACTGAAAAGAGAAACGAAATCTTAAAAGAACTTTTTGATACAGATGACATTACTTTTTCCATTTTAGAGCCAATCTGGTTCGATTATGGCTTTGCAACTAAAATAGGAAAAGATGTGTACATTAGTCACAATGTAACCTTTAATGATAATGGTGGAATCACCATCGGTGATTACTCCATGATTGGGCCAAATAGCTCATTCTACACTGCAATTCATCCATTGGATGCAGATTCAAGAATTTACAGTCTGCCAACAAAGACTGAAAAATGGGAACGAACAAAACCAATTACCATTGGTAAACGTTGTTGGATTGGCGGCAATGTAATCGTGCTTCCAGGCGTAACAATCGGGGATGATGTCGTTATAGGTGCCGGCAGCGTAGTAACAAAGGATATACCAAGTGGTGTGGTTGCAATTGGCAATCCATGCCATGTAATCAAAACCATAGAAAACAATAGTTCAAATAATAGTAAAGAGAGTGGCTGTTAGATGTTTAAAGGCAAGACAGTAATTGTAACCGGTGGTGCAAACGGAATTGGCAAATGTATAGCCAATCGCTTCAAAGAAGAAGGGGCATTTGTCGAGATAATCGATATAGCACAGGGCGACCATTTTGTTGGAGACATCGGTAAAAAAGAAGATATTGATAGATTTGTTCAAGATGTTCTTTCGCGCCATGAAAAAGTTGACATTTTGATTAACAATGCAAAACCTATCATGAAAGGCCTTGATAATTGCAGTTACGAAGAATTTCAATATGCGTTATCTGTTGGTGTCACTGCACCTTTTTACATTACCAAACTACTAAAAGATTCTTTTTCTAAAAACGCAAGTATTGTCAACATTTCCTCATCAAGAGACCGTATGAGCCAATCTGAAACAGAAAGTTACACTGCTGCAAAAGGCGGAATAGCTTCACTAACTCATGCGCTAATGATGAGTCTTGCAGGCAAAGTGAGAGTTAACTCTGTTTCTCCAGGATGGATTGAAACCGGAAAAGAAACATGGGATGGTCCGGATGCTTATCAACAGCCATCAGGAAGAGTTGGCAATACAAATGATATCGCCGACGTTGTTTTGTTCTTGTGTTCTGATTCAGCAGGTTTCATTAACGGTGAGAACATCTGTGTGGATGGTGGAATGACAAAACAAATGATTTACCACAACGATGCCGGATGGACTCTAAAATAGAAAAAACATACAACTTAAAACTAATTATGGGAGTGAAAACATGTCCAACATTATTGAAAATGCCATTGAATACATAAAGACATTTTTCGCAAGCGAATATAGCGGACACGATTTTGATCACTCCATTCGCGTGTACAAATTAGCAAAAACAATTGCAATAAAAGAAAATGCCAATGTAACATTGGTATCACTTGCTGCTTTGTTACACGATGTTGACGATGTGAAAATTTCGCCAAACACCCACGAAGATAAGCTAAATGCTGTATCATTTTTAAAAAATGAAGATGTGTCAGAAAGTGATATTGATAGCATATGTACTATCATTTCCGAGGTGTCATTCAATGGTGCCGACACATTAACACCATCAACACTTGAAGGAAAATGTGTTCAAGATGCTGATAGATTAGATGCAATCGGTGCAATCGGAATAGCTAGGGCATTTGCATTTGGTGGAAACCATAATAGAGAGATTCACAACCCTGATATAAAGCCAGTTTTGAACATGTCTAAAGAAGAATATCGTAACCACAAATCAACTACAATTAATCATTTTTACGAAAAGCTTTTCTTACTCAAGGACATGATTAACACTCAAACTGCACGTGAAATCGCGGACCATAGGGATAAGTTCATGAGATCGTTTGTTGATGAGTTTTTGTGCGAATGGGATGGGACTGATTTCAATGACTAAAATGATAAACTTAAATAACTTTGTACTAATATTTTCAATCAATCTGGAGAAAACGGCATGACTTTTTGTGGACTTAATTGTTGCAAAGATTGCAAACTCCTGTCAAAATGTGGTGGCTGCGAAAAATGCAATGGTCACCCACTCGGAGGCAGTTGTATTGCGGAACGAAATAGAGATTTTGACTCTTTTAAAAAGTCTCTTATCCATGAAATCAATCAATTAAAAATAGACAATCTTTACTTAAACGATATGTTTTTACTCAATGGTGCCTCTGTGAATTTGGCTTACGAACTCCCTAATGGGACTAAAGCCAAGTTGCTAAATGACAATGATGTATATTTAGCAAATCAACTAGAAAACCCAAGTTCAAATGGTTACATTGGAGTTGTCGCAAATGAAGATTTCATTCTTGTTGGTGAATACAGCAAAACGTTCGATGATGCCAAAATTGTCATCTTTAAAAAAAGAAAATTGACTAAATAATTAAAGGAAAAAACACATGGTTGCCTACTCAATTATCATGTTTCTTGCCGCCTCTTTATTTTTGTTCATCGGAATAAAAATTCACAATGGCGACCACAATTTGGTACACGACTATCACCAATCAAACGTTAAAGAGGACGATTTGAAAAAGTACAACAAAAACTACGCGTGTGGTATGTTCATTTCAGGTTTTTCCTTGCTTGCAAGTGGAATAGTTGCATTAATTGGAAAAGAAAGAATTTTCACCACAATCTCAATTGTTGTTTTGTTGTGTGGACTTTTAATTTCAATCGTAATTTTTGTTTTCACACAATATAAATTCAATAATAAAACACACTAATTCTAAAGTGTGGACGCAGAAAAATATAAAATATCAAGGAGTATCGCATGATAGAACTAAAAAACAAACCTTTCAATTTAAACGATGACCAAATTAATTGGGTAAACGAGACATTGTCTTCAATGACCCTTGAGCAAAAATGCGGACAACTATTTTGTGCTTTGGGACTTGATGACAACGAGTTTTATCTACGTCATCTTATAAATGATATTGGCATCGGCGGTATGATGTATCGCTCTGGTCCAGCTGCATATATTCAAGAAACACACAGAAAAATCCAAAGCTATGCAAAGATTCCTCTA
>JAKSVJ010000011.1 GCA_024408015.1 Clostridia bacterium | reverse complement strand
AGAAGACATCTGCTTCGTTTGAAGTATATGAGTATTCAAGAGGGGAATATATAAAAAGAGAATATGGCATGGAATTTAAAGCTTTGGGTAATGTCATAAAGACAAATAATCTTGATTATGACTTCATTCGTTCAGGTTACCCAATAAGCCTTGATGTTATAGTTTCAAATTCTACACCTAATAAGTACTCAAGCTTTAGTGATGACATGTTCACAATCCCGCAAAGAGCATACGTTTTGTATCCTGAATTTGAATATGAATACTCTTGTGGTTTATATACAACGCTAATGTACGAGAACAATAAATTAAGCCTTATTCCGAATGAAAATGGGGATAACACACACTTTATCCCAATAAATGCTCCGGATGGTAAATATAGCCTTATTTTGCGTCTTGATGATATTTGGACGCCATGTGGATGTGTTAATTTGAACTTGATTTTAGAAATAGATATAAATGGCTCTATTTACGATGATTGGTACAGAAATTAAGAGGAGAAATAAATGAAAATATTAAAACGATCTATTTGGGAAGAAAACAAATGTTTCTTTATAGAAGACACAAAAGATAGTTCATATCTTGGCAGTGTTGATGCAAATTTTCTTTCCGGAAAACTAGAAATAAAAAACAACACACTAAAAAGAGATGATATCGACATTATGGATATCTTAAATAAGCTTGAAGGATGTGAAGGAAAATTCATTTTTGCAAATCTTGATGAGTTAAGAGATTTTTGCATCTTGAGAAATGATTTAACAATTCCTGGCCCTTTTTACAAAATGTACAAGGGTTTTAAGATTTATGAGGACACGCTTGTCTTTTATGTGCTCATTCGTCCATGGAGTGAGCTTATCCCGATTACAATTAATGTCTTTGATAGAGAAGCGTTAATGATACAATTTGCAAAAGAGAAGAACATGCCAATCTTTTGTCATGGTACAAGTCCATTTACAGGTGAGAGAGTGAGAATAAGGTACCTTGATGATTTTGAG
Organism: Clostridia bacterium; assembly: GCA_024408015.1. Lineage (GTDB taxonomy): Bacteria > Bacillota > Clostridia > Oscillospirales > CAG-272 > RGIG6816. The sequence continues at coordinate 10,533 of JAKSVJ010000011.1, read as the reverse complement.
GTATTTCCACAATATGGCTGCGACAAAAAAGAAAATGGCAATTACGCAGATGAGTGTAATAAATCTTTGAAAGTTTCAATTAAGCAAAGACGTGCTATGGAAAATGGCTGTGTATATGGCTGGGACTCACCTCTTGCAAATCCTGAAAATTACACAAATGATGGATTTTACCTTGTTCAAGAGGCAAAAAAGAAAAGGTCCGGAATTAAATCCGAACCTAGATTTTGAGTGAAGGTAAATTAAGATTTTATTGACCCTGGATCAGTTAAGAATTCTTTTAAACCAAGTATAAGAATGCCTTTCTCATCCATCCATTTTTTAATGTTGCCTTTAACTATGATGACTTTTCTAAAAGAGTCGTCAATGTTGAGAAGTGATCTTTCTTCTTGTTCTTTTTTCTCAATACTATCAATGTTTAATGCAGATTGAATGTAGTATCTTTCATATCCGAGATTGCATACAAAGTCAACTTCTAATGTTTTTTTTACATAATTATTGTTCTGATTCTTTTCACTAACAGTAACAACACCAACATCAACCTTATACCCACGCATTACTAGCTCGTTGTAGATGATGTTTTCCATTATGTGGCTTTCTTCTTGTTGTCTAAAGCCAAGTCTTACATTTCTAAGACCAATATCAGTGAAGTAGTATTTTAGTGGTGTGTCAAGATAGTTTTTGCCTTTAACATCATATCTAAACGCTTTTTGAATTAAAAAAGAATCAATACAGTAATCCAAATATTGCTTAATAGTGTTAGGAGCCACAGGTAAGTTTTTTAGGGATTTGAAGTAATTGGAAAGCTTGTTGGGATTTGTTAAAGAGCCGACGCTTGAAGAAATAAAGTTTAATAAATCTTCTAAAACATCTGTGTTTTTAATGCCATTTCTGTTGACTATATCTTTTAAATATGTCTCAGTAAACAAATTGGACAAGTAATTTATCTTTTGTTCATCTGTCTTACACATGAAAAGATACGGCATGCCTCCGAACATTGAATATTCATTCCATGCATCATCAAAATCTAAATTTGAATAATCGTAGAACTCTTTGAATGATAAAGGAGATAAGTGAATTTGATCTCCACGTCCTCTAAATTCAGTAATGATATCAGAGGAGAGGAATTTAGCATTACTACCAGTAACATAAACATCAAGATTTTTAATGTGAAGAAAAGAGTTCAATACATCTTCGAAATCTTTTACAAATTGTACTTCGTCTAAAAGAATGAAGTATTTGCTATTGTCAACGATTTTGCTGTGAACGTATTCGCACAAACAATCAGGGTCACGATACTTTATATTAACTCTATCGTCGAGCTGCAATGATATGATGTGAGATTTATCGATTCCATTTTCAATTAGATAGTTGTAGAAAATCTCAAACAACAAATATGACTTTCCACGACTTTTGATTCCGGTGATGACTTTAATCATCCCATTGTCCATTCTGTCTATTAATTCTTGAAGATATTTGTTTCGGGCAATCATTGTTTTTCCTTTATGTTTTTTTCATCATTAATGTTATATCAATAAATTTTCGCAATTGCAATGGCTAACTAAAATTTTTGCAAGTTCTTGCAATAATTTTATCTAGACAAGCGAATAGAGATGGAAAAATATATGTTTAATCATATATTTTTAGCATGCGTAATCGTCAGAAATGATGATGAGCACGTAAAAAAGGTCCGGAATTAGATCCGAACCTTGATTCTGAGTGGCAATAAATAATCCTAACTAAAATTTTTGCAAGTTCTTGCATTAATTTTAGCTGAACTCTTTTTCTATTAATCTTGTGTGAGTGTGCAATCTTGAGAGAAGAGTATAACTTCGTCCCATTCTTCGTTGTATTCTATTAGTTCAAAAGTGAAAGTGAGGTTTTTAATGTTATGTACATCAACACCATCAACTTCTTCTGACACAATTAATAACTGAACCATTCCACGAATTCCAGCTTCCATTGTGTCGCTACCTGCAGGGTCAATTTCAACGCCATCAACTTTGATGTTTGACAATCTTGGTTCTACATAAGAGTTTGAATTGTTTTCAAAATAGAATGTGTATGTTTCACCATCGAAATACTCTTCATATTCTTTTTGAACGAAACATAGATAATAGTCAGAGTTATTAATAAGTACTTTGCCGTTTTCAAATACTGGATGTCCCGGAGCTACATATGTGTCCTTGTTAAGACCAGTAGGGTATATTTCAATTGGCACTTCGTCAATTATATAATCCATATTAGTCCAACCATCTTCTTCTGTTTCCGTATATACACTTAATTTGCATTTGAATTGGTCGATGTGTTCGCCAATGTGCTTAGCAAAGATGTCTTCAACAAATACAGGAACTTCAGCTTGGAATTCAGAGTTCTTTAAAACTCTAATCTCGTGACCTAAAGCTGAAATGTATGAGTTAAATACGAGTGACTCTAGTTCGAAAGTTAAATCTTCATTTGTCTTGTTAACATACTTGAAGATGAAGTTTGTCATAGATCTTGATGTGTCTGTTTTTAAGAAGGTTACTTCAACATTTGAATCGCTATATACAACTTGGTTTTCAAGTGTATATGTCTCATCACTTGGCTTTTTTGAACATGAAATACTAAAGATACATATAAATACTAGCACAAAAGCTAATATTCTTTTAAGATTTATCATTTTTTGCCTCCATTATGGTATTAAACAACGGAATTATACATCAAAAATGAAAAATAGTCAATTGCATCAAAAATCCAACACGCAATCTTTTATGAGTTTAGAAATCTCATCACCATCATCATTGAAGGTTACAATTTCAATTGTGAACTCTATTTTTTTGATGTTATTAACGTCAATGCTTAATGCTTCGTCATTGAATATGAGAAGTGAGTCGATGGAACGTGTGCCTTTTTCAAGAGTAGCACCAAATTGTGGTTCACAATCTTTTCCATCAACTTTGAGTTCGTTGACTCTTAGGTAGATTTCTTCGTTTGTGTTATTTTCAATATAGAATTGGTAAAAATTTCCATCAAAAACATCATCATAGATGTTTGTCGCATAGTAAAGACAATATTCCTTTGTATCGATTAGCAATTTACCATCTATATATGTAGGTCTTTTAGGTGCGACAAAAGTGTTCTTATCAAGACCTGTAGGGTAGATTGAAACATTTTTGCCTTCAAGAAGCCATGTTGATTCAAAGTTATCATCGTCACTACTTGTGCTGTAGATGCTAAGAGTGAACTTTACAAGATCCACTGTGTCTCCAAAGGTACTTATTAAAAGCTCATCAACAAAGACCGGAATCTCGTATTCTTCTTCAGAGTTTTTTGAAATTGTTTTTTCAACGCCAAATGAAGTTGAAAATAGATTATATGAAAGATTGTCAAATGAGAAAGTCAAATCATTGTTTGTCCTGTTTGCAAGTTTAAAAACAAGATTTGTTGATAATGTGTCATTTTCACATCTTAAGAAAATCACATCGCATTGTGAGTCCGTATGCACGATGTGGTTATTTAACACATACTTGTTGTCACTTTTTGAACATGAAATACTAAATATACATATAAAAACTAAAATTAAAGAAAATAGTCTTTTAAGGCTTGTCATTTACACCTCCGGAATGATTTATCCTTAAAGGATTATACATAAATTCGACAATAAAGTCAAACACACAAAAAGAAAGGAAATAAATGAAAAAGAATATTGATATCTTATTCATTGAAGCGGGAAAAAGACCGCAAATACTAAAAATCGAAAACAAGTTTGAAAATATAAAAGAACTTGTTGGAGGATATGTGGAAGCTGTTTATCCATATGAGGACAATGTAGCTCTTTTATGCAATGAATGCGGAAAGATTATGCACATGCCTTATTCAAGAGCAGCAAAAACTGAAGACGGTAGAGTCTTTGATTTAATCGCAGGCCCAATTGTCATTGCCGGCGTTGACGATGAGGACTTTACAGGCCTTACAAAAGAACAAATAGATAAATACTACAACATGTATGAGTCACCAGAATTCTTTGTAAGAGATAATGGAAAAACTATCATCTTAAAGGTTGATGAATATGACGCAATCGGTGGTAGTGAAAAAGACAAAGATGACTTGGGTGCATTTAATGCGCAAATCGAGATTAATTTTTGAGAAAGGATAACATATGTGGGAAATAGGACCAAGCGAAAAAGAACTTGAAAATTTAAGAAATACATATCCTGTTGGAACACGAATTGAGCTTGAGAGAATGGGTGATGATTACGATCCAATTTTACCTGGTATGCGTGGAACTGTTTTAAGCGTTGACGATTTAGGCAGTGTTCAAGCAGTTTGGGATAATGGAAGATTTTTAGCGCTTCTTCCTGAGTGTGATAAATTTAGAAAACTCACAAGTGATGAAGTTCTAAAAGAGAATCTAACTAAAGACATAGGAGAAGAACAATATGAACAACGATAAGACAATTGTCATATCCTTTGGCGCAAATCCCCCATACAAGGTTGATGTTGATGAATACTTTTATGATTCATTAAGAGAAAATCTAGAAAACAAAGAGATCTTAATGTTAAGGGAAGTAGGACTTGTTTGTCCAAAAGTTGACAGAGCAGAGATTGTAAACGTCAATACCCTTATTGACACAATAAAGTCTGTGCCAAAATCAACCATGCTTCTTCTTGATGACGATAAAGATTTTAGAGGAATTGGCGTTGATGGCGGGTGTTATTCATTTACACACTTTAGACAGCTTGTAGATGGCATACCTGAAAACATAAAGGAAATGCTAAATGACAGATGCATCGATAAGACAATTGATGTAAGTGACGTTATAACCTTCACATCTCCAATTGGGGATTGTGTGTCTAAAGCTCTTGGAGTTAGTCTTGACAGTCCTTGTGTATCGACAAACCAAAGAGTGGAGGAGATGCAAAGATGAGTGTTGTATCAAGTGTAGGAAAAGCCAATTTTGAACTTATTGAGCTATTTGGAAGAAAGGTCATATTTACCGAGGACAGAATCTTTTGTGATTCTATTCCAAGTGGACTTTTTAAGTACGAAATAAGGCACGACGACTCGTGTCTTGGAGAAGAAGCGGAAATTGCTGAAAAAGTATATGTAAACTTCTGGGGCACGGTTATTTCAGCATATGATTTGATGTCAATTGGCGACAGATTTCGCGAGATAGGAGAAGATGATATCGAATATCTTGGATTAAAGTGCGACATTGATGAATATGCAAGACAAAACTATAGAGAAATCGACAAGAACAAACTAAATGTCGTATGTGGAAAGAGGATAGTAGAAAAGGAATATGAGTTTATCAAGTGATGTTGCTGAACAGGTTGTAAGACTTAGCCTTTACGGTGCGGAGATGATAATGAAGCTAACAGGTAGCGGAGCTAAGAACGCAGCTATGCTTATTGCTTCTGCTATAAAAGGATCATCCAAAAACGAAGGTTCGGTTAGACTATCACGCATGCTTGAAGGCGGAAAGCCCTTAATGTGCTACGAGTTTGATGTAAAAGACGTAGATAAGTTTAGAACGGGCGCAAGAGAGTACGGAATTATGTACAACGTTGTCAAAGAAAAGGGCGACGCATTCAAGACTTTCGATGTGTTCATAAAAAAAGAAGACGTCCCAAGATTTGAGAGAATGTGCAAAAGATTCTCTTTAAAGCTATCTCAAGATTTGACAATAGAAAAAGAGACAGCTCCAATTGATGACGGCGCTGAAATTTTTGAAGTAATCGAGGACGATGGTGGAATTAATATGGAAAACATTGAGACAGAACTTGCAAAACTTCCACCCCTCGGAGAAAAGGAAACAGCGGACGCGCTACTAGGGCTAATTCAAAACCCCGACTTGGGTCCGGATGCGGAAAAATCAAATACGGGTCTTTACAAAGACGTAAAGATTCAAGAAGTCAAAGAATCTCAGTCCGGACCAAAATTGAACTATTACGAAACGGACGGAAGCAGATCAAGCGTCCGGAGTAGGATTAGGACTATAAGAAGTGAGAGGGAAAGACTATCACAAAAGAACATACGACTTGTCGCAATTAAAGAGGGGAATATAGAAAGATGAAACAAAAAGATAATATGAGACTTTATCGCGAATTTGTCGAAGAATGTAAAGCTATTGGGGTAAACCCAACAAAAGATCTTTTGGAAAATAGAATATATCACGAATCTCAAAGAAAAGAATACGATGAAGCGATATCAACATATGTTCTTGAATACCAAAAGAATGCAAAAAAGGTATTTTCATCAAGAAAAGAACTTTCAACATTTTTAGATGTTGTATCAAAAATTCCATTCTCAATGTCAAATTTGCTACTTGTCTATTCGCAAATGCCAGATGCTAGTGATATTAGAAGCTACGACAATTGGAAAAAGTGCTATGCGGATATAAAGGAAGGGGCTAAGGCAATATATGTCTCAGAACCAAAAAAGATTATTGATCAAAACGGGACAAGAGTTGTCTCTTACGACAAGAAAGCCAAATTTGATGTAAAAGACACTATTGGCTTTATCCCAGCTCCAAAGATCGAAACTGATATTGAAACACTCATAAGGGGACTAATTCATGATTGTCCTGTAAAACTTGAGACTGTTTCAAGTGAGAGATTTTCAAAGAAAAAAGACGGCGCATACTATAGCGCTGCTGAAAGGATTATTGTCGCAAAAACTGGAATGGACCAGGATGAGATTTTCCCAAAAGTCGCAAAGGCAATTGTGCACTCATATATTGCTAGCGGCAAAAAGGAATACGATGACAGAATATATGATTTTGAAGCTCAATGTGTTGTGAGTTGTCTATCTAAGGCTTATGACGTAAGAAGCGAATATTCTGAAACTCCAGAAGTACCAGACAGTTTAAAGAATGCGGATTTTAAGGAGCACAAAAGAGTTCTTTCAACTATAGTTGAAAACTTCAAAAGAATTAGACGCAACATGGACAAATTCATTGGAGAAGAACTCACTAAAAAACACATTCAAGAAAGACTTGAAGAGATGACAAAGTCAAAAAGCGAGGTAGAAAGATAAGAATGAAAAAGCAAATGGGTAATATCATTTTCTTTTTTGCTTATACTACAGTCTTCATTCTTGTAGAGGCACTATGCATATATCTTAAATCCATATTGAGATTTGGGCTATTTGAATATTACGTGTCATTTTGGGTTAATCACGATATGACTTTTCTTGATACCATAAGGCACATATACATCGATAAGAGCACATTTGCATATTGTCTTTTTGGCGGAGTACTTTTAATGGTATTCACAATTGCATCTCTTGAAAAAAGAGTAAACAAAAGACCAAAGGTTGAACACGGCTCAGCGAAATTTGGAAAAGTATCAAAGATTTCAAAAAACATTGAGCAAAACGGGCTTGGTAAAATCTTAACTAAAAATGTGTCCATTGGTCTTAATACAAAAAAGCACAAACGAAACTTGAACACACTCGTTGTAGGTGGTAGTGGCGCTGGTAAGACTAGAACTTATGCGCTACCAAACATACTTCAAGCTAACACAAGTTTTGTTGTGCTTGACCCGAAAGGGGAAATATTAAGAGAGACAGGGAACTTTTTAGAAAAAGAAGGATACAAGATAAAGATACTAAATCTAATTGATATGGATAAGTCCCATTCATACAACCCAATCAAATATTTAAAAAGTGAAAATGACGTTCAAAGGCTTGTAACCAATCTATTTAAGTCTACAGATAAAGGAGCAAAGAGTTCTGATCCATTTTGGGATGCGACAGGACAAATGCTTCTTATGGCCCTCATATTTTATCTTATCGAGACAGCTCCAAGAGAAGAACAAAACTTCCCAATGATAATGGAGCTACTTCGAACTGCGGACAACGAAAAAGAAGGGGACTTGTCAATTCTAGATAATCTATTTATGGATCTAGAACTTCAAAATCCAGACTCGCTTGCTGTTAAGTACTATAGGTCATACAGAACAGGTGCTGATAAGACATTAAAGTCTATACAAATAACGCTCGTATCAAAGCTTGAAAAGTTCAACTTAAGTTCTATTGAGTCTATAACGACTGTGGACGAGCTTGAACTTGACAACATGGGTCTTGAGAAGACAGCGCTTTTTGCGATTATCCCGGATAATGACGATAGCTTTAACTTTCTTATCTCAATCTTGTACACTCAACTTTTCCAACAACTGTTTTATGTTGCAGACAACATCTGTCATGGAGAATTGAAAGTACCAGTTCATTTTCTTATGGACGAGTATGCAAATATCCAAACTCCAAACGAGTTTGACAAGATTTTGTCAACAATGCGTTCTCGTGGTGTATTTGTAAGCATCATCATTCAAAACATGGCGCAGCTAAAAAAGATACACGAAAAAGAATGGGAATCAATTGTTGGTAACTGTGACGAGTTTTTGTATCTTGGCGGCAACGAACAAAGCACGCACAAGTACATTTCAGAACTCATGGGAAAAGAGACTATCGTTATAGACAACCACGACATATCAAGTGGCAAAAACGGCAATATGAACACGCATTTTAACAAGGCAGGAAGAGAACTATTAACTTCAGACGAAGTGAGAATGCTTGACAATAGATACGCATTGCTTTTTGTTCGTGGCGAGTATCCAATAAAGGATTTAAAGTTTAATCTCAAAGAACACAAGAACATTTCTCTAACACCAACAGGTGGAGGAAAAGAATATGCTCAAGGAAAACTTGAATCAAAGAACATTGAGATTGAGCTTATGACAATGAACGAGGCAAGAAACATGGAGATTATCGACATCACAGAATACTACAAAGGATACGAAGCTTTAAGTGAGTACGAATTTGAAAGATTTTGTGACAAACAAAAAAGAACTTGATTTCTCAAGTTCTAAAAGTCTATTTTTTTGTTAAATACTTTTTAGGGATTCTGTATGGTTTTGTTGTTGCATTGTTATTGAAGATAACAAGAAGAATAGCACCAAGAACACCAACGAGTACCATTACAGGGAATGGATAAACAAGCCATATTATTGCAGCGCTATCGTGTGAGAATTTAGTTAGGAACACGATAAAACAAGCAAGTAGTGGTATAACAACGCCAATTCCAATAAACACAAGGCCGGTTATAAAGAGCGCTGGATTAATTCTTCTATCTTTTAAGTTGTGAATAGCAGATGAGATGACTGAGTAAAGTGCGAATGCACAAATACCAACAAGGAACAAGAAAACAACAATATAAATATACATAATTTACTCCACACTATTATTATTGAATCTATTTCTTTTGTATAGGAAAATACCAAGCATGAATACGGCTATAACCCTCAGGATGTTACTTGCGATGCTAAGCATGACGCTTCCGTTATCTTCGTAAATGAATGATATGACATTAATTGCATAAGCAATTGTAAATGGAATACCTGAAAATATTAGTGCTGATATTTTAATCTGTGTTCTAAATACAGCGATAAGTGCTAGTACTGCTTCAACACCAAAAGCCATAGCTAAGATGGTATCGGAGTACATTAGGATTGATGAAAGAATAATATCCATTGACGCCTCAGAATGATTTATTTCAAATTTAAATTTAACACAAAAAACATAAAAAATCAAGTAAAAACAATAAAGAAAGAGAAGTACAAATGAAGAAAACAAACATTAAAAAGATATATATGATTATCGTGATGGTGATTGCCATTACATCAATTTTTGCAGTTTCAATTTTCGCGGAAGAAAACGATCCAATTCAGGTTATAAACAACATGTCTGATTTTCTATTCACAATAGTTCGAGCTGTTGGTGCTATTATGATTGGATTTCGTGTTGTTCAGATTGGTCTTTCATTTAAATCTCATGACCCATCTCAAAGAGCTAATGGTTTTATGACGCTAGCTGGCGGCATTATTATCATGTTCGCAAAAGAGATCTTGAATTTGATTATTCAATAAGATGACAACAAGACTATTCCTTTTGTCGATGAATTGGGTAATAGAGAGTTTACAAAATGCATTAAATACCTGGAATAGTAAGTATAGCGAGATATGGCAAATGTTAACGGAAAGTCCTGACACTTTTAGAAACGGACAAATATGGAACATTATCATATCAATTAATGACGCGATGAAAGGAATAGGTACAGCGCTTCTTGTCATATTCTTCATGACAGGGGTTATAAAGACCTATTCCTCTTTTTCGGAGGTCAAAAGGTTTGAGAGTGCATTTAGGCTCTTTTTAAGATTCTCGATAGCTAAAGTTTTGATCTCTTACGGGCTTGATATTATGATATCAATCTTTAAGATTTGCGAGGGCGTGATACTTAAGATTTCTGAAACTTATGGGATAAGCAATATATATTTCAAACTTCCAAGTGAGATTACAAACGCACTAAATGGCATATCACTTCTTGACAGCATTCCAATTTGGTGTGTGTCAATTCTCGGAAGTCTTGTTATATGGGTGCTTTCAATAGTGCTCATTTTAACTGTTTACGGTAGATTCTTTAAAATGTACATGTATGTTGCAATATCCCCAATACCACTATCAAGCTTTGCAGGAGAGAGCACATCTCATATAGG
>JAKSVJ010000109.1 GCA_024408015.1 Clostridia bacterium | reverse complement strand
TCATCACAGAATATAGCAGACACTGTTTTGCCAAACTCATCACCAACTACACTCTTATACTTTTCATGAGTAATTTCTATAAAATCTTCAATTGTAGATTTCTTAAGAGTGTCACAATATGTGTATCCACCATAATATGGTGAATTTTTAGCTGTTTCTAGATATGCAAACCATTTTTCACCATTTGGTCTATCATAAATATCAATAACCTCATAAGAAACCATCTTTTTGTTAGCATCAAAGATTATGTCAAAACACTGAAGCAATGAGTATTTAGATTGAGGCACGTCGTTTGTAGCGATATCTTTATCGCATTTCAAAACCAAATAATCGTCATTATATGGAATTTTTGTGAATTTAATAAACTTTTGTCTATTCTCTTCTTTTTTTGTGTTCAGTCCTCCGGCAAAGCCAGATGGCCATCTATCTTCATCGTATAACCAAGCATACATGTTCTCTTTTTTGGCCTTATTAACACAATCAGAAACGCATTTCATGAATTCATCTGACAAGTATGGTGTAGACAATCCTACACGTACATGCATATGAAAACCGCCGAACCCCATTTCCTTCAAGCTCTCAATCTGTTTTTCTAACAAATCAGATTTGAGTTCTCCGTTCCACGCCCAAAAAGGCGTGGCACGGTATTCACTTGTTGGATTCTTAAAGAGATCGGCAGATAAAGATGATTCTTTATTTTTTGGATATAGCATTATAATGCTCCTTATAGAAGATTGATTCCGTTCTCAGCGCATACTTTTTTAGTATCAGCATCCCAAATTGAAGACTGAACTTCACCAATATGTGCTTTTTTAAGCAATAGCATTGAAAGTCTTGATTGACCAATACCACCACCTATAGTCAATGGCAATTTGCCATTAAGCAATAGACTGTGGAATGTCATAGATCTTCTCTCGTCATGACCGGATAATGTCAATTGTTTGTCAAGTGAAACTGGATCGACACGAATACCCATAGAAGAAACTTCGAATGCGCAATTCAAAGTATCATTCCAGAACATAATATCACCATTTAATGACCAATCGTCATAGTCAGGTGCACGTCCATCATGAGCAACACCTGATTTCAATTTGCCACCGATTTGCATGATGAATGCTGTCTTGTGCTCTTTTAGATATGCATTTTCTCTTTCTTTTGGTGTCATTCCAGGATACATATCTTCAAGTTCTTGAGAGTAAACAAAACTTACCTTTCTTGACAAAGTTGGCTCCAATGCTGGATATTTCTTGGATAGTTCTTCGGCTGTATCGCAAATTGCAATAACAATTCTTTGCACGGTATCCTTTAAATATTCGATATTTCTTTCATTAGCAGTAATAACTTTTTCCCAGTCCCACTGGTCAACATAGATAGAATGCAAATTATCCATATCTTCATCACGTCTAATGGCATTCATATCGGTATAAATTCCCTCACCAGCCGGGAAGCCATAGTCGGACAATGCCATTCTCTTCCATTTAGCCAAGGAATGAACTACCACAGCTTGACCGCCTGTTTCTTTAACATCAAAAGAAACTGCACGCTCAACGCCATTAAGATCATCGTTCAAACCAGAAGATGGTTCAACAAACAAAGGAGCAGATACTCTAACCAAATTCAAAGTAGCAGCGAGTTTGCTTTCGAATATCTGGTGAATTGTGCTAATAGCACCTTGTGTTTGATAAATTGTAAGTAGGCTTTTGTAGCCACTAGGGATAGTTGTATTACTCATAAATATATCTCCAAATCTTAGCGTTTAATAAACAAATGAGAACGGTCGTTTTATTCAGGCCGTTCTCTTGAACATGCAAAATTAGTTATTGCCTTTTACAGCTTTACCTGCAAGTTTATAACGAAGTGCATTAGAAAGAATCTTTTTACGAAGTCTTATTGAAAGTGGAGTTACTTCAATAAGTTCATCATCTGCAATAAATTCAATTGCTTCCTCCAAGCTCATAATTCTTGGTGTAATAAGAGTCAAAGCTTCATCAGCACCTGTTGATCTTACAGCTGTCAAATGTTTCTCTTTACATACGTTAACAGCGATATCATCCTGTTTTGGATTTTCGCCAACAATCATACCTTCATAAACTTTGCACTGACGGCTAATAAACATTACGCCTCTATCCTGTGCATTGAATACACCGTAAGATGTAGATTCACCTGGTTCTGATGCAATAAGTGATCCTGTAAATCTTCTAACAATATCACCCTTATATGGTTCATAAGCATCAAACATAGAGTTGATAATACCCTCACCTCTTGTGTCTGTCATAAACTCGCTTCTATAACCAAACAAGCATCTTGTTGGTATTCTATATTGCATTCTCATTCTGTTGCCAGATGGAGCCATGTCAATAAGTTCGCCTTTTCTTGCACCAAGTTTTTCCATTACTGTACCACAATAATCTTGAGGTACATCTATATCAACTTTTTCAACTGGTTCACATTTTTCGCCGTTGATTTCTTTGTACAATACTCTAGGAGTACTTACGCAAAGTTCAAAACCTTCTTTTCTCATAGTTTCAATGAGAATAGACAAATGCATTTCACCTCTACCAGCTACCTTGAAGTTATCTGTTGTTTCACCATCAGAAACTCTAAGAGATACGTCTTTTAGAAGTTCACGATATAGTCTTTCACGAAGCTGACGTGAAGTAACATATTTTCCTTCTTGACCAGCCAAAGGACCATCATTAACTTGGAAAGTCATTTCCATTGTTGGCTCACTAACTTTAACAAATTCTAGTGGTTCAACTGTATCAACCGCTGTAATAGTATCACCAATAGTAATACCTTCAGCACCACTTATACATACAATTTCGCCCATCTTAGCATCTGTGGTCGGAACTCTTGACAAACCATCAAATGTTGAAATACTAACAATTTTTGTTTTCTTTCTCTTATCTGGGTCATGGAAGTTACAAATCATAGCCTCTTGGTTTTGTCTCATTGAACCACGTTCAATTCTACCAATACCGATACGACCAACATATTCATTATAGTCAATAGATGAAACCAACATCTGAAGTGGTCCATCCTCTTCTCCTTCAGGAGCAGGAATATATTCAAGAATTGTATCAAACAAAGGTTTTAAATCTGTTCCAACTTCATGTGGATTGTATGAAGCTGTACCAGCTCTACCTGAACACCATAGCATCGGTGAATCCAACTGTTCGTCAGTTGCATCAAGTTCAAGAAGAAGTTCGAGAATTTCATCACCAACCTCATCAAGTCTTGCATCTGGCTTATCAATCTTGTTTACAACTACAATAACTCTATGATTAAGTTCGAGAGCTCTCTGTAATACGAATCTTGTTTGTGGCATTGGACCTTCTGCTGCATCTACGAGCAAAATAACACCATTTACCATCTTCAATATACGTTCAACTTCGCCACCGAAGTCAGCGTGTCCAGGAGTATCAACTATATTAATCTTTACTCCATTATAGTGAATGGCTGTGTTTTTTGCCAAAATTGTGATACCACGTTCACGCTCAAGATCATTTGAGTCCATGACACGTTCAGCCATTTCTTGATTCTGTCTAAAAATACCACCTTGTTTTAGCATTTCATCAACAAGTGTAGTTTTACCATGGTCAACGTGAGCAATAATAGCGACGTTTCTTAAATCTTCTCTTTTCACGAATTAGCTCCTTATTAAATGATAAATTAACAATTTGATATTATATCATATAAAATATTATAAATAAATAGATTTTTTTCAAAAAATTCAAAAAAGTTCGCAATAATCATACAAATTAACATTTGAAAACTAAAAAGCAGACGCTTTGAAAGCATCTGCTCTTTTGTAACTTAATTGTTTGTGCTGTAGTTTGGAGCTTCTTTTGTAATAGAGATATCATGTGGGTGTGATTCTCTAAGTCCGGCACTAGTAATTCTGATGAATTGACCTTTTGACTGAAGCTCTTCAATTGTTTTTGTACCACAATAACCCATACCAGATTTAATACCACCAACCAATTGATAAATTGTATCAGCAACTGGGCCCTTGTAAGGAACACGTCCTTCAACACCTTCTGGCACAAGTTTCTTTGTATTTGTTTGGAAGTATCTATCTTTTGAGCCTTTTTCCATAGCAGCAATAGATCCCATACCACGGTATACTTTAAATCTTCTGCCCTGATAGATTTCGCTGTCGCCAGGAGCTTCTTCGCATCCAGCAAGCAATGAACCCATCATTACTACATTTGCACCAGCTGCAAGAGATTTAACAACATCACCACTATACTTAATACCACCATCAGCAATTACTGGAATGCCATATTTGGCAGCAACACAAGCACAATCATAAATTGCTGTAACTTGTGGAACACCAATACCAGCTACGATACGAGTTGTACAAATTGAACCAGGACCAATACCTACTTTTACAGCATCAGCACCTGCTTTAATCAAGTCTTCTGCAGCTTCAGCGGTTGCTATGTTACCACCGATAACAGAAATCTGTGGGAATGCATTCTTAACTTTGTATAGACAATCCAAAATATTTTTTGAGTGACCATGTGCACTATCCAAAACCAAAACATCAGCGCCTGCAGCAACCAAAGCTCCTGCTCTTTCAAGAACATCCTTAGTTACACCAATAGCAGCACCACAAAGAAGTCTTCCTTGTGAATCCTTTGATGAATTTGGATACTTAGCCCCTTTAAGAATATCTTTAGTAGTAATAAGTCCCATCAAATGTCCTTCGTTATCAACTAAAGGCAATTTTTCAATTCTGTGTTTAGCTAGAATTTTTAAAGCTTCCTCATGTGTTGTACCGACTGGACCAGTAATCAAGTTATCTTTTGTCATAACTTCGCTAATTTTTCCGTCCATGTTCTCAAGGAAACGCATGTCACGGTTAGTGATGATACCAATTAATTTGTTTGAGCCATCTACTATCGGCACACCTGAAATCTTATATTTTCTCAT
>JAKSVJ010000108.1 GCA_024408015.1 Clostridia bacterium | reverse complement strand
ATGGAGGATGTGTCCAAACGGATTGGTTAAAAATTCCGTTTTTTCACATCCCCTTCGATTTCTTTAATACTGTCTTCCCCAAACTACCATATGTTTAGCTGGTTTACCACAACATACACAAACATCAGAGAGTTTGTCTTCAACAAAAGGAATACAACGTGACTTAACGCCACCAGTAACATCCTTGAGTTTATCTTCACACTCAACATCTCCACACCACATTGCTTTGATAAAACCTGGTTTGTTTTCTGCAACATCGAGAAATTCTTCATATGTTGTAGCTGTATTGAGTTTTTCTTCAAGATTCTTTCTTGCACGATTAACGAGTTCATCATGAACTGCGTCGAGCATGGCTGAAACTTCTTCTGTGATATTATCCAAACTTACCACTTTCTTTTCGCCTGATACACGGCTAACAAGAACACAAGAATTGTTCTCAATATCACGAGGACCAATTTCAAGTCTTACTGGAACGCCCTTCATTTCATACTGGCTGAACTTCCAACCAGCTGACTGATCGGAATCATCAAATTTTACTCTAAATGTTTCAGCTAGTTTGTTGCTTAATTCTCCAGCTTTTTCAAGAACGCCTGGCTTGTGCTGAGCAATTGGAATGATAACAACCTGAATTGGAGCTACTCTTGGTGGCAAAATCAAACCGTTGTTGTCACCATGAGTCATAATTATAGCACCGATAGAACGTGTTGACACGCCCCATGAAGTCTGGTGAGGATACTGTGTTTTGTTATCTTTGTCAGTGAATGTGATGTCAAATGCTTTTGCAAAACCATCACCAAAATAGTGTGATGTACCACCCTGAAGAGCTACACCATTGTGCATCATAGGCTCAATTGTGTATGTTTCCTCAGCTCCAGCAAATTTTTCTTTTTCAGTTTTTCTACCAGTAATAGCTGGGATAGCAAGAGCTTCTAGATAGAAGTCTTCATATACTTTCAACATCTGCATTGTCTCTTTACGAGCTTCTTCAGCTGTTGCGTGCATTGTATGACCTTCTTGCCACAAAAATTCAGATGTTCTAAGGAAAGGTCTTGTTGTCTTTTCCCATCTTACAACTGAACACCATTGGTTATATAGTTTTGGTAAATCACGATATGAATGAATAATGTTTTTAAAATGCTCACAGAACAATGTCTCAGATGTAGGTCTAACACAAAGTTTTTCTGCCAATTCATTTTTTCCACCAATTGTTACCCATGCACATTCTGGTGCAAAACCTTCAACGTGATCTTTTTCTTTTTGGAGAAGGCCTTCTGGAATAAACATTGGCATATATACGTTTTCATGTCCAAGTTTCTTAAATCTTGCATCTAGATCTTTTTGAATATTCTCCCAAATAGCATATCCATATGGGCGGAAAATCATACAACCTTTAACGCTAGAATAGTCCATGAGTTCTGCTTTTTTTACTACATCAGTATACCACTGAGCAAAATCGACATCCATGGAAGTAATTTGTTCAACTGTCTTTTTTTCCATTTTTGACTCCTATAAACGTTTTACCTTAAATTTATATCACAAAACCACGCTTAATTCAACCACATAAGAGTATTTTTTGAAAAACTATTGACCTTGTTGTAATTAATTCATATACTATTATATATAAATAAGAGGAGCGATTTATGATAAAGGTAGTACATATTGATAATGTTAATGACTTGTTTAGCATACTCTTAACTGAGCAAAAATTTCAAGATAACATCAATAGATATCGTGGTGAATTCCTATATAGAGGAATTCCGGATGAATCATTTAAGCTTGAGACAACATTAAAAAGAAATTGTAAACACTTGCAAAAAGACCTTGAAATGCCAATATTGCGTAACTTCATGAAATATGCTGCCATTGAAGATCCCGCCATTGAGCGTAGTGTATGGCGTCAAATGATTCTTGGTGCTCACCATGGACTTCCAACAAGAATGCTTGACTGGTCTCAATCACCACTTATTAGCCTTCATTTCTCTCTAACAGAAGATAATCTTGAGCACATGGACGCTCACAATTGTGTTATTTGGAAAATTGATGTTAATGAGTTACACTCTCTACTTCCGGAGACTTTCAAAAACACACTTGCGGTAACAAAATCTAAATATTTCTCAGTTGACTCTTTGAGCAAGGTTGCTCCGGATCTTTCAAGTTTTGATAGAGATATTGGTGATTCTGGTATAGCGATCATAGAACCACCATCAATTGACCCAAGAATTGTCAATCAATACTCGTTCTTCTCAATAATCCCAACAGAACTCAATGATATAGAAGATTTCTTCGATAAAAACACTTCAAATACAGTAAAATACGTCATAGATAAGAACATTCGTTGGCAAACAAGAGATTTGCTAGATCAACAAAACATCAGTGAGCGTATAGTTTATCCTGGTCTTGATGGTCTTTCAAAATGGCTCGGTCGTCATTATTATGTAAAGTGATTAACAACAAAAATCGACATGCATTGCATGCCGATTTTTTATTATTCAATCTTCAAAATTAAACCACTACTTTGATAGATGTGATGTGTGGGTTTGGTGCCAAGTACCAGTACAAGAAACCTTCAAGATCGATGATCTGTCCAATTTCAAAGTTCTGAACGATTTTGTAAACAGCTGTTGTGCTGTCGCAAAGATCAGTTTCAATTGTGAATGTGTAAACTGTACCGTTAATTGATACATTGAAGTAAAGGTCGCTGCCTTCAGAGCCAGAGTTGTCGTGGTTGTAGTAGAATGCTGATTTTCCGTCAGCCATAGCAACAACTTCTGCACCCTTGAATGTTACAAATTTGTTCATGTGCTGATCAATCATTGGGCTATTGAGCATACCTGTTACATCAAGAGGTTTTGCAATGTATGAACCATTCTTTAGTTCAAATGTAGCATCTGAAATTTCAACTTCGCCAGACCATTCTGTCTTTCTACCAGAAATCTTAATCTTGCTACCGATAGTCATTGAATCATATTCTTCCTGTGTGCAGTTGATTCTATATACGAAATATGCACCATCCTGATCCTGAAGATAGAGTGATGTGTTGCCGTATGAAGCAGCATATTTCTGCTTAGCCTGAATATATGCTTCGATTACAACATTTTGATCGTTTTCTGTTGCTTCGAACTCTTCATATGTCATAACGCCTTCTGATTTGCCGTTAACGCTCTCAACCATTTCGATTTCTGTTGTATGAGTGTTAAGGCCGTTGTACCAGTACACAACTCCCTTAATATTGATGATATCACCAACACAAAGATTTGTTACAGAATTGTATACGTTTGTTGTGCTGTCACAAAGATCTGTCTCAACTGTAAATGTATAAACATTTCCACCTACAGAAACCTTGAAGTAAAGGTCTTTACCGTATGAACCTGAGTTGTCGTAGTTGAAATAGAAAGCATTGCCTTCTTCATCCATAGCTTCAACTGTCATGTTGCTGAATACAGCATACTGGTTCATGAAATTAATAAGGTTGTCTGTTCCAAGTGATGATGTAACATCAACTGGAGCTGCGATATATTCACCCTCTTCAAGTTCAAATGTGGCGTCTGTGATTTCAACTTCGCCTGACCATTCACTCTTGATACCTGTAACCTTAATCTTCTGGCCAACTTTGATAGAATCATATTCTTCCTGTGTGCACTTGATTCTATATACGAAGTATGCTCCGTCACCATCCTGAAGGTAGAGTGATGTGTTCTGATAATCCTTGCTATATACCTGTTTTGCCTGAACAAAAGCTTCGATAACTACTGGGACGTCTTTGTATTCGCCCTTATCATTTTTAGCAGCCATAAACTCAGCATATGTCATAACGCCTTCTGATTTAGCGTTAGGGTCAACTGTTGAAGTAGTAGCTTCTGTTGTAGCTTCTGTTGTTGCCTCTGTTGTTGCTTCTGTTGTTACATCATTATTATTATTTCCGCAACCCACGAAAACAACAAGTGTGAAAGCAACCACAAGTACAAGTGCTAGTAATTTTTTCATGTTAGTTTCTCCTTTATTTTGTTATACATAATAACAATTATATTTTATCGACATTTAATAAAAAGTCAACATTTTTAAATATCAAGGTTGTCCTTTTTCTTTCTTATAAGCTTGACTAAAACTATAGTTCCCATTACAACCCATGCTGCTCCAATAACAGCCAACATTATTATTGAGTCTTTTGGCAATGGTCCTAATTCAGCTTTTCCGTCAAATTTTCCGATTTCATCAAGGTGTTTTAGAGCTGAAACTTTACTATACATTTCTGGATAGTAGTCATCATCAATAGTTACTCCGTATCTAACTTCCTTATTGACCATCTCAATAAGTTCTCCTGCTGCTTCTCTTAATGAAGCGGATCCATTAAATACGTTTGTTACAAATGAGTTTTCAACATTATCTATAACTATCTTTGCTGCATCCAATTTAACGTAATAATGTTCATTGTAATCCTCTCCAGAACGAGACATATAGTCTTTGTACTCCGGGGAATTTACAGCTTTAGTAGTTACTGGTACATAACCTTCTGTTTTTGAATAAGAAACCTGGACATCATTTGTCAACAAATATTGCATAAAGATCCATGAAGCTAGGACTATTTGTGGGTCTTCTTTGTTGAAAATACAAATGGATGGTCCTTGTGATATCATTGCTGGATTTTCGGGATCATATTGTGGTACAGGTCTTACAACCGTTTCAAAGTCAGCTACTTGTGACGAATGGATTTCCAAAAGAGGCGCGTGTGAGCCCATCCAAGTTGCACCCGCTGTTGAGTCTACGGCAAAAATACATCTTCCGGCATTGAAATAGTTACCCGGGTATCCATCTTTTGCAAATGTTGAAAATGCTCTAGAGTCAGCATGTTTTGCAACTTCATCCAAAATCCAACGTGTTGTATCATTGAAAATCTCAACTTGTCCTGTTGGGGTTGAGTATGGAGCGTTAAGCTGTTTCAATGATTGAATCATCATGTTGTCTG
>JAKSVJ010000107.1 GCA_024408015.1 Clostridia bacterium | reverse complement strand
GCGCCTAGATTGCTAAGCATTTTGACGGTAGTTTCAATTCTATCTGATTCCTTTATTCTCAAGCGCTCTGCGTTTGTTATGATTGTTCTTCCCTTTGCCACAGATGCCACTGAGCAAATTACAGGCACAAGATCAGGTATTTGTGATGCATCAATTGTAATTCCATCCAAACGATCTTTTTTGACTGTGACAACGTCATTTTTTGTCTCAACATTTGCTCCGAACTGTTCCAATATTTTAACAATTCGTTTGTCACCCTGTGTTGAACTCAAGTTAATGTTTTTTAATTTAATTCCTTCGTTCGAAAAAGCCCCCGCGCACAACATAAAAGCTGCACTTGACCAGTCACTTTCTACTATTACTTCATTGCGAACCTCATAACATTGATTGCCATAAATCGAATAAATATTCTCTTTTTTCACAAATGAAATTCCGCTATTTTTTAAAGCGTCTTCTGTCATTAAAATATAGTCAGATGATTCAATTTTTCCAGTAACCTCTAAAGTACTGTCGCTATCTAACATTGGCAATGCAAATAGTAAACCAGTTATATATTGTGATGATACATTTCCAGGTATTGAAAATTTTCCGCCACTAATTTTACCAGAACAATGTAATTCTGCATTTACCTTATTGAAAGCCATTCCATGCGCTATTAAAACCTCATCAAGAGGTGAAATAGGTCTTTCTGGGAGTTTCCCTTCCATATGGAAAGTAGCATTTACACCAAAAGCACCAACTATAGGTATCATGAATCTTAATGTTGAACCACTTTCTCCACAATACATGTGCGCATCTTTAACCAAACTTGTAATCGGGCTGACATATATTTTGTCATTCTCTACTTTTATATCTGCACCCAAAGCGTTCAAGCATTTTATTGTAGCTGAAATGTCTTTAGATATTCCATCACAAACAAGAACACTCTTGTTTTTCGCCAATGCAGCACATATTAATAACCTATGCGCTTGAGACTTTGACGCAGGTACTTGAACAGTGCCCTTTCTATTTATTGGCAAAATTGTTTTAATCATATTATTTACCGTCTATAATCCAAGATTCTAATTCAAAAGAATCCACTTTCATTATTACACATTCGCCGACTTCTTTTGGAACAATTAAATTTACTTTCTTTCCACTTGCTTTTTTGTCTATCATAGCAGGTTTCACCAATTCGCTTGATGTAAATTGTGTTTGAGTTGGCATATCGTATTTGTTAAGTAATTGCAATAGTTTTTCACAAGTGCCTTCTTTACATATATTTCTCTTTTCAGCACTTTTTGTGATTATAACCATACCAATTGAAACGGCTAATCCATGCAAAACGGAATAACCGCTACATTGCTCAACAGCATGACCAAAAGTATGGCCAAAGTTAAGCATCATTCTACTACCGTTATCAAATTCGTCATCCAATACATATTGGCGTTTCATATCAACGCACACTGAAATAACATATTCATATTGTTCAACAATTGGCTTCGATAGCAATTCATCGTAAAAATCTTTGCTACCTATCATAGCATATTTTATAACTTCTGCACATCCACATTTATACTCTTCAATTGGAAGTGTTTTTAAAGTATCTATATCACACAACACTAACGAAGGTTGATGGAAACATCCAACTTGGTTCTTTCCACTATTTAAGTCTACTGCTGTTTTGCCGCCAACAGACGCATCTACAGCTGCTAGCAATGTTGTCGGTATTTGAACAAATCTAATACCTCTTTGATAAGTAGCTGCAGCAAAACCAGATAAGTCACCAACTACACCGCCGCCCAAAGCTACAACAATATCTGAACGAGTCATATGAAACTCACTCATTTTTTCAAGCAATTCGCCATATGTTGTTAAATTCTTACTTTTCTCGCCGTGAGCAAACACATAGCATGATAAATCAAAGCCTTCATTTTTTATAATCGAACTAATTTTATCCCCATAAAGACCAAATACAGTATCATCTGACACTAGCATTACCTTTTGAATTTTCCCTAGTTCAGTAATTTTTGAGCCAAGTAGATTTAGCACCCCCGAGCCTATAATTACATCATATTCTGTTGAAGCAGCAATGTGTATTGATTGCATTTAACCATCGACCTCTTCTTTGCGTTTTTTACCCTCAGCAAATAACTTGACCAAATTGTCTTTATCATTATTTTCCAAGGCTACTTTATAATCATTAAGGTTCTTAATCAAAACCTCAAGTTCTTTTATTACATAATCTTTATTATCAAGACATAACTCAGTCCACATTCCTGGATTAAGCCATGCAACTCTTGTCATATCTTTATAGCTTCCTGCTGAAAACCCTTTATGGGATTTGCAATTTGGGCTCTTTACATAAGCATTTGATACAATATGAGCAAGTTGCGATGTGAAAGCTATCATCTCATCATGTTTTTCAGCTGTTGTTACTGTTATTCTTCCAAAACCAGCTGGAGAGAGCAATTCTTTCACCTTCTCAAGCAACATGATATCATCATATACTGGAGGCACAATTACCAGTGGCGCTCCCTTGAATAGATTTGATCGGGCATATTTGAATCCAGAATATTGTGTTCCCGCCATTGGGTGTCCACCAAGATAGATAAAGCCATATTTTTTTGCTAGTTCCATACCAGCTTCAACTATCCCTCTTTTAGTACCACAACAGTCTATGACTATTTGACCCTTACTTATATGTTCGCCCATTTTATTCATATAATCTATACATGCTTGGGGATATACACATATAAGTATTATATCACATTTATCAATGTTAGTCTCGTCAAGTTTTCCTTGAATAGCACCACTTATTTCAGCAAAAGCCTGCGTTGACATATCGGTATCATACGCATAAACAGTATGACCAGCTTCGGAATATGCTTTAGCAAGTGATCCACCAATAAGACCAAGACCCACAACACCTGCAATCATTTCAATGCCTCTCTAACAACATTAACTTTTTTAACTAATTCATCATATTCATTTGGTTTTAATGATTGAGCTCCGTCACACAATGCATGCATAGGGTCATTATGTACTTCAACAATAAGACCATCTGCACCACACGCAGTAGCAGCTAATGCCATAGGCGAAACAAGTCTAGCAATACCTGTTGCATGGCTTGGGTCTACAATAACTGGCAAATGTGATAGTTCATGTAACATTGGCACTGCTGACAAGTCCAAAGTGTTTCTTGTATAATCACCAAATGTTCTAATGCCTCTTTCACATAGAATTACTTGTTCATTTCCAGTTGACATTATATATTCAGCACTCATAAGTAATTCTTTTAGAGTATTTGCAAGTCCTCTCTTTAAAAGAATTGGCTTACCTGTTTTACCAACTTCTTTTAATAAGTCAAAGTTTTGCATATTTCTAGCTCCAATTTGCAAAACGTCAACATCATCGAAAAGAGGTAAATCTCTTATATTCATTATTTCGGTAATTATAGGTAATCCTGTTTCTTGTCTTGCAATCTTTAAAAGATCAATTCCTTCTGCTCTTAATCCCTGGAAATCATATGGTGATGTTCTAGGTTTAAAAGCCCCACCTCTAAGAAGATTTGCGCCTGAAGCTTTAACAGATTTAGCTATTTCAACGATTTGTTCCTCTGATTCAACAGAACATGGGCCTGCAATCATACAGAAGTTTCCACCACCAATTTTCACATTACCAACTTCAACAATTGTGTCATCTGGGTGGAATTTTCTATTACAACATTTAAATGTTTCTGAAACTCTCTTAACAGAATCTACAATGTCAAGACTCTCCAATAGATCCATATCAACCTTGCTAGTGTCACCAATAAGACCAATAACAGTTTGATATTCGCCTTCTGAAATATGAGTTCCAAGACCCATTCCCTTCAACCAATCAATTAATTGGGTTTTCTTTTCCTTGTTGGTATTTGCCTTTAATACTACTATCATATTATCCTCCAGGTCATTAAAAAACGATGCGGCACAGTGTAACCTGTGCCGCTATAATGAATAAAATGTATTCATTGCATCACAAATTACCCTTACCTCGAAACCAAAGTAAAGTAATAATAATATGTGAAGCAATAAGAATTACACATAATAAATAACCATATCTTCCTAATTTTTATGTGTGAATAATACCATATAAAGCAAGTCATGTCAAGAAAATTTTGGCTTTTTTTAATCATCAAAAAAAATAGAACAATAAAAACAAACAATTTGATTTTTTTGTCTCTTTATCACTTTTTTAATCGTTTCATTATTGAAATAAAAATAAGGAAATAATAACAAATGGCAAATTACATTTTATCATGTTGCTCAACAGTTGACCTTACTGAAGAGCACTTAAATAGTAGAGACATAAAATATATTTGTTTCCACTATACTCTTGATGGAGTACAATACCCTGATGATTTAGGAAAATCAATGGCATTTCCTGACTTCTACAAAGCCATGACTAATGGCGCAGAAACAAAAACAAGCCAAGTCAATAAAGAAGACTTTGCTGTATATTTTACTGAGTTGTTAAATAACAACCCTGGAAAAGATGTCCTACACATATCATTTTCAAGTGGCTTATCTGGCTCTTGTGGTAGTGCTATGGTAGCTGCAACAGAAGTTAATCAAGCATTCCCTGACAGAAAAGTTATTGTTGTTGATTCCCTTGCTGCTTCTTCAGGATATGGTCTTTTAATGGATAAATGTGCTGATTTAAGAGATGAAGGCATGGATATCGATACTCTCGCTAAATGGGTTGAAGATAATAGATTAAATCTCCACCATTGGTTCTTCTCAACAGATCTTACATTCTATATAAAAGGTGGCCGAGTTTCCAAAACTTCAGGATTTGTTGCCGGAATCTTAGGCATTTGTCCTCTTCTTAACGTTAATGAAGAAGGAAAACTCATTCCTAGAGAAAAAATTCTATCAAAGAAGAAAGTTAAAGAAGCCATCGTCAAAAAGATGGAAAAATATGTACAAAACGGTTTTGACTATAATGACAAAGTATACATTTGTCAGTCAGCATGCTTAAAAGACGCAGAAGACGTTAAAGATTTAGTTAAAGCAAATTTCAAAAATATAAAAGGAGATGTTGTCATTAACGATATTGGTACTGTAATTGGTAGCCAAACTGGTCCTGGTACAGTAGCCTTGTTCTTCTGGGGAAATAAACGCAACGAACTA
>JAKSVJ010000106.1 GCA_024408015.1 Clostridia bacterium | reverse complement strand
TCAGCGCACTGACCCCGGCCACGGTGCCGGAGGCGTTCCGGTACACGCTGTCGACCAGCTCCTCCGCTGTCCCCATCATCGCATGCGGCACCAACCCGTGCAGCATCTCCAGCAGATCCTCCTCCACCGTCTTTTTCACAAATTCTATTTAAGACTGTTAGTCTATTGTGTCTATTAATAGATGGGTTTTGTTCATCTGTCAAAGGTGGAATGTGGTAATATCCAACACTTTGAGTTTGTGTGTCTGGCTTCTCTGCGGTTTCAGAATCACTTCTAAAGTCAACGACCGCTGAAACTCCTTTTTTATCATGTATTCTATCAAGTGTTTTAACCTTTATGTTAAAAAGGCTACCACTTCTAAATATCATTCCGGATTTTACTTTTTTGCCATCCGCAGCATCGAAACCACAAAGCTCTCGAAAATTATCAACGTGACTTGGTTTCCAACTCATCTCTTACTCCTTTAGGTCGTTTTCAATGAATTCCCTTGCGTAATTGCTCATTGCTGTTGTTCTCATGTCTGCAAATTCCTCGGGATATATGACTTTGACAATTCTAACTTCAACATTTGTGCGTTTGAATGGGAAATTCTTCTTAACATCTTCTGTGCCTCTTATTGTGGATACAACAATAGGACATTTGGTGTTTTTAGCAACCATAAAAACTCCATCATGGAATTTTTGAAGTTCACCAGTTTTGCTTCTTGTTCCCTCTGGGAAAATACCAATACTTGCTTCATCATTCTCAATATATTTTGATGCTGTTCCCAGGGTTCTGAGTGACTTCATTGGGCTTTCTCTATCTATAGCCAAAAACTTACATTTATGAATAAATCCACCTGCAATCGGGATTTTAAGATTGCTTGGTTTTGAAATGAATGCGATTCTATATTTTCTTAAACCAACCATATACAAGATTGGATCAAAATTTGATTTGTGATTTGCAACAAGAAGAAATCTCTTGTCATCTGGCAATAATTCTTTACCAATGATATTGAGTTTAACCCCAGCGACTTTCAATATGCCATAGCAATATTGCTCAACCATTATTCTATAAAATGGTTTCACTTTTCCCTCTACAGGTTTTGATATATCAATGAACAATGATATAACAAAAGCAAACAACAATGATATGACAATTAATGCCACATCACAACCAATAGCTGTTCCTATTCCAATTAATATAGAATAATACCAACTAGTGTTTACAAATATTCCCATTACAATTCCGCATATAGCCGATAAAATTAAATAAATATCAAAAACAAACATTTCTTAATTTGCAGAGTGCATTTCGCACTTTGTTACTCCAAGTACAGTTTCTCCATCGATTTGGGCAGCGATTGGTTTATCAAATTCTACAACAATGTCGTGACCAGTCAAAATTTCGCACATATTTGTCTTAGCAACATGCTCACCTTTAAAAATTCCAGGGAATGCCATAAGTGTAGGTAATTTTCCTGAGCCATGCCATACTAGCACTGACAATGTGTGTTCTGGATTCAACCTATCTTGATTTGGTGTTGGAATCATACCACCACCATAGTATCTACCATTCATTGTTGGCGCTAGCCAAATTTTCTTATATTCTTTTTTAACGCCATCAACCGTAACTGTGCCATTTGCAGGTTTAAATTTAAACAATAGACCTTTAATAGCAATGCTTGTATAGTTTACTGGCTTTGTGGAAGAGGCTCTTACTTTGTCGCCTTCTTCGCAACAATATCCATCAATACCATAACCAATACCGTTAATAAACTTTGATGTTTTTCCGTTTATTGTTACTGTTGGTAGGTTTTTAAGATATTTTGTTATCAAAACAGGAGCATCGCCCTTCTTTCCTCCAATGTCAGAAAGAAAATCGTTTCCACTTCCTGTGGCGTAGTAATAAATGTCGGTTTTAAGCTCAACACCGTCAATATCATTAATAAAATGATTGAGTGTTCCATCACCGCCACACAATACTACTTTTGAGTCAGCGTCAATTGATGAGAAAAACTCATCAAATGATTTAATTTTTGTTACATCAATATATTCAAACGATGCATTTACCAGTGTGTCTTCAACAGACTTTGCTTCTTCTGCTCCCCTCTTATTGTTAGAATAAGGGTTATACAATACCAAATATTTTGTCATTTTTACCTCGTTGATTTAAATACTATAAATTAAGTATAACATTAGTTGTGTCTATTAAACGATTTTGCCAATATTTTGGGGACATTATGGCGCACTAAAAAAATTGTTGATTAAATATTGGGTATATGATAAAATGCAAATGAAGACAAAAAACAGGGGGCAATATATGATTTTTGTTATAGCTTCAGATATACATGGCAGTGCGTTTTATCTCAAAAAATTACTGGAAGCATATAAAAAAGAGCATGCGGAAAAGCTTATTCTTTTGGGTGATATTCTGTACCACGGGCCAAGAAACAACTTGCCAAACGGATACGATCCCAAAGAAGTAATAAGTCTCTTAAACGACATGAAAGATGAGATACTATGCGTTAGAGGGAACTGTGACGCTGAAGTTGACCAAATGGTCTTAGAATTTCCTATAATGGCAGACTATGCGTTACTTAGATTTCAAAACAAAAATGTGTTTGCAACTCATGGTCACAAATACAACACAAGTAACCTTCCACCAATGTCAAATATTGATATATTGCTTCATGGTCACACTCATGTTCCAGTATGTGAAAAACATGATGGCTTTATATATTGCAATCCCGGTTCAATTTCAATACCAAAAGGTAACTCAACCAACTCATATATGATATATGATGGCGAAAACCTTATTTGGAAATCTCTAGATGGCGAAATATTCAATTCATTAAGCGTAAAGGGGTAATCTTATGAACATTCTACACATGAAATACGCAGTAGAAGTAGCGAAAACAGGTTCAATCAACAAAGCAGCAGAAGCCCTCTTAATAGCACAACCTAACCTTAGTAGATCCATTCGCGAACTTGAGTCCGAACTCAAAATTACAATATTCAAAAGAACATCAAAAGGTATGTCACTAACATCAGAAGGTGAAGAATTCATCGAAAGTGCTAGTAGAATATTAAGTCAAGTTAACTACATTGAGAAAAAATACCACGATGGACTTCCAAATAAGCAACGTTTCTCAATCTCAGTTCCTAGAGCAAGTTACATTGCAGATGCCTTTATATCATTTTCAAGCAAAATGAGTTTAGGCCCTGCTGAATTTGTATACAAGGAAACAAACTCACTTAGGACATTAAGAAACATCATTAATGGAGATTATAGACTTGGCATTATTAGATTTGCTCGAGACTATGATACATACTATCAAGATTATCTCAATGAAAAGAAATTAGCATACGATGTAGTATCAGAATTTCACTATGTTCTTATAACAAGCAAAGAAAGCTCTCTTGCACAGCTCGAAACAATTCAACCTGATGATCTAAAATCAAGAATAGAAATTGCACACGCTGACCCATTTGTACCATATCTACCAATATCTGAAATAAGAAAAGACGAATTACAGAACGAAGATGGTAGAAGAATTTTCGTATTTGAAAGATCGAGCCAATTTGAATTGTTGTCAAACAACCTCGATACATATATGTGGGTTTCTCCACTTCCTCAATCAATAATCGAAAGATTTGGATTGGTTCAAATAAATTGCCCATTCAACCAAAGAATGTACCGCGATTTATTGATATACAAAAACAGTTATAAACTATCAGAAATTGACAAGACATTCTTAAAAGAAATTGAACTTTCAAAGAAACGCTGTTTTATCTAAAAGAAAATGTGAGCGATGCTCGGTAAATGCCAAGCTTTTGCTCACATCTTTTTAATTCAATTTACTAGTTGTGCTCGCCAATGATTTTTTCCATCCAAACCATGCTATACCATCTATTGAATTTGTATCCACAATTATTGAATTTCCCAACTAGTGTATATCCCATGTGTTGATGAAAATTGTAACTATTTTTATCTAGATATTCATCATCAACTTCAGGATATCCTATACAAGCATACAAATTCTTCATGCCTTGTTTCTTCAGCTCAACTTCTATTGCATTATACAAGGCCTTGCCAATGCCATTCTTTTTGTATTCTTTATCAACATACACTGTCATCTCGCAAGAATAATCATACGCAGCTCTTCCCTTAAATACTCCTGCGTAAGAGTAGCCGACAATTTTACCATCGATTTCTGCAACAAGATATGGGTATTTTTGTGTTATATTTCTTATTCGATTTTCAAATTCTTGTAAGCTAGGTGTTTCATACTCAAATGAAATGACTGTGTTTTCAACATAGTATTTATATATCTCCAACAATCTTGATGAATCACCAATTTCAACTTTTCTAATACTA
This sequence comes from Clostridia bacterium, assembly GCA_024408015.1. Taxonomy (GTDB): domain Bacteria; phylum Bacillota; class Clostridia; order Oscillospirales; family CAG-272; genus RGIG6816. The sequence continues at coordinate 799 of JAKSVJ010000106.1, read as the reverse complement.
ATACTCATTTTGCTCTCTCCGTTAAGATTGTGTAAATTATTATCTACACTTCGACGAAAAAATCAATGCTTTTTAAAGCTAAATTTTGTTTTCACTTTACGAATTTGAAAAAATGATTAAAATAAAGAGTAGCGGGTGATTAAAGCTTACTACCATCTCTCGCAATCAATTCTAAAACAAACATTAACTAGAATGTGAGATTAACATGATTACTACAAATAACATAAAGCCAACAGGTTGGTTAAAAAACTATCTTAACAATCAATTAACAGGACTTACTGGAAACATGGCTGCATCTGGTTTTCCTTTTGATAGAACATTCTGGGGAAATGACAATCCTGATTATGGTGATTATAGAGGAATTTTTTGGTGGCCGTATGAACAAACAGCATATCACATAGATGGACTTGTTAGAGTAGGAATATTACTTGACAACAAAGAGTATCTAAAAAAAGCATCTGATATTATTTACTCAGTTATAAATAATCCCGACAAAGACGGTTATCTAGGTCCAAAAGGATGTAAAGAGTTTTCCGATGAGTACACTCGCTGGCCTCATGTTGTTTTCTTTAGAGCTTGTATAGCGCTCTACAACTACAATAAAGACATTAATATAATTAAAGCCATTGAAAAACACTATCTCAACATACCTTTTGACTATTCAGAATTGAGAAATGTATTGAATGTTGAAATAATGCTTGATGTTTATGCCGTTACAAAAAATAAGAAGTTGTTGAAACTTGCAACATCATCTTTTGATTCACAGGCAAAAAAAGCAAAAACTCAATATTATTCAGAT
>JAKSVJ010000105.1 GCA_024408015.1 Clostridia bacterium | reverse complement strand
ATTGCTCTGCCAATATCACCTTTGTTTTCTCTATTGATGTTAAGCAAAGCTATATTAATGCCATGTTTAGCTAATACTGTGGATACATCAGCTATTACGCCAGGAGTATCTTCTTGTGTTACCATTACGGCATTGTTTTTACCTGAATATTGTAGCTGTGCACCATTAATATTATTTATTTCTATTTCACCGCCACCTATTGAAGAACCTCTAACGAAGACTTCTTCTCCGCCAACAGTTGTCATGGTTATTTCAACTGTATTTGGGTGAAAATCAGTCTCACCTTCTTCAATATCAAAATTGAATTCAAGACCTGATTCTTTGGCTATATCAAATGAGTCTCTAATACGTTCGTCATTCTCACTCATGCCCAATATTCCTGCAACAAGAGCTCTATCAGTACCATGTCCACGGTATGTTTTAGAGAAAGAACCAAATAGCAAAAAGTTAACTTTAACTATCTGTTCTCCTGCAATCCTACTGGCAACTTTAGCTATTCTACAAGCACCTGCAGTGTGTGAACTTGATGGTCCAATCATTATAGGACCAATAATATCAAAAACACTAATTCCTCTCATTTTTTACCTTTCTAAACATGATATCAATTGATATAGTCTATGTTTGCACCAATTTGTTTGAGTTTATTAACTATGAGTGGATACCCTCTCATGATATGCCCTTCATTTGTTATTGTTGTTATACCGTTTGCGCCTAATGCAGCCACAATCAATGCAGCACCTGCTCTCAAGTCAACAGCTTCAATCGATGCGCCGCTAAGTTTTTCAACACCTGTTATATATAGTTTGTCTCCATCTTGGGTAATGTCGGCGCCCATTTTATTCAATGAGCCTATGAATCCAAACCTATTCTCGAATACTTTTTCTTTTATAGTACTTTCACCATCAGCAGCACTCAAAAGTGCAGCCATTATTGGTTGCATATCCGTTGGAAAACCAGGATATGGAGCTGTTTCAATATTGGTTCCTCTATATTCACCATTTGAAATAACTCTTAAGCTATTGCTATCTTTTAATACTTCAATGCCTATTTTTGAGAATGACTCCACTATTTTTTCTAAATGTGAAGGAACCACATTATTGATTTTAACATTTCCACCAGCTATTGCGGTTGCAGCTATGTATGTACCTGCTTCTATGTAGTCCGGCATAATAGTATACGAACAATTATTGATATTTTCAATACCTTTAATTACAAGCTCATCTGTTCCAAAACCAGTAATATTCGCTCCGCAACAATTCAAAAAATCAATAAGATCACCTATATATGGTTCTTGTGCCACATTCTTTAGAATTGTCTTTTTCAATCTTAATGAAGCAAGAATCGCGTTTATTGTTCCACCTACTGTTTTAAAATCAAATGTAAAACAACACTCATCAAGATCATTTGATTTGGCCGAAATGATATTGCCATCGCATACTTCAGCCCCCATCGCTTTAAAAGCTTTAAGATGTTGATCAATTGGCCTTTTTCCAATATTACAGCCACCTGGCAAATGAATTGAGAACTCGCCAAATCTAGTTAATGAAGCTCCAGCAACATAGTATGAAGCTCTCATTTTTTGCATTAATGACTTAGAAATAGTTGCATTCTTTACATTTGTTGAGTCTATCCTTATGGTTTCTTCATCCATATCATAGATTGTAGCTCCGAAACACAAAAGGATTTCTTTTGCAGTCTTCACGTCATCAATTTGTGGAACATTTCTTATTGTAAATACTCCAGGGATTGCTATACATGACAAGATAATTGCCACAGCGGAATTCTTCATTCCACTAATGTTTACTTCTCCGTTAAGTTTGTTTTGACCTTTAATAATAATTCCGCTCATATCACTCTACCAGCTTTCCTGTTATCAGGTCATAAACATGAACCAAATCGTTGATGTATGTGATTGAACAAAAAAAAAAAAAAAATCCATTGCCATATAAATCAAATCTCAACTCATATCCATATTCTATACTAGATACAGTTAATACATCATGATCCATTGTGTCAAAATAGCGTTTTTCATTTGACAAGACATTAATCAAATCAACATTTTGAGCATTATATGTTGTTTTTGGATAGATAAATGTTAATCTACCAGCGGCTTTGACAATTTGGTCTCCAACAAAATTAATAACTACCTTGTTCCCTGTTGGATAATTACCAATATATTCGTCAATTTCTAATTCATATGAACCGTCGTTATATCTAAACAATTTATTTGGATGAATGCTAATTTTCTTAGCAGAACCACTATTGATTGCATCTTTTGCAACCAAAGAATAGTTTAAAAACTGTTTGGACATATTAAAATACTTGGTTTGGTTTGTCCAGTCACTTATTTCGGTTTTGTATTGTGAAGGCTCGTATCCATCATGAGCTGTGTATACAAACGAAAAGTCCTTATCAATAGAATATTGGCCAGATGCTACTGATGCACCATATGACTCACCTTCAAAAAATATATTCTTGCCAACAAATGTTTTGAGCACTTGCATATATTCTGATTCATTAAAAGTAAGTTCATAAACATCAAGTTCAACTCGCTTTAACGGAACAATCTCTTTGTCCACAATAATATCACTTGATTTTAAAAGGCTTAATACGCTCTCTACACTACTTCTACTATAGTTGTTATTTCTTGCAAAAGATACCACGACAAGGCTGGTCAATACTATGTTGAGAATTACAAGAATAATAATTGCAAAATTCTTTAATCTAGTCCAACTCATTATGACCTCCTTCTGCCTCAGTAAAACTTATCAAGTTCAAGGAGAGTCTTCTATCTTTTATTTCATATACAAACTTATATTCTGTTTTCTTATCGGTAATTGATGCGTCACTTCTAACATTCCAATTCCACAAATAAGCTGAATAACCAATAGAGTCATCCAAAGAGTTGGAAGATACCATATCACATTTAACTGAAACAATTTTTCCGTCCATTACGTCAATGCTAATTGCATATTTTTCATTTGTTAGTACAGTTATTCCGTTGAAAGTATAGTACAAACTAATAGTGGTTACTTCATTTGTTGTATTAATATCTCCGATGGATAATGAAATAATATTGTTTTTAGTCAATTCCAACTTATTTGACATTACCAATGCTGTGCCTAAATAATCAAGATATGAATATTCGTTATCAGCAAACTCATATCCTATAAATTTACCAATATCAATACCATATGATTTAGATAAAGCTGAATATGTAATATTACCACTTTTTCCTACGATAAGATTATGACCCTCATCAAAGAAAGTGATTTCATCTTCGTCTTCATGGCTTGTAACTTTATCTGGGTTCATATCAAATACACCAAGTATATTTGATAAATCAGACTTTAAGTTAATGTACTTGTGTTCAGCAATAGCACCAGTTAAAAGTATATCCTTGTTTGGAACTAATGAATAGTCATATATTTTATCCCTTAAACCACTGCTCTCAAAAACGTCATCATAAGCTGCTTCATATGCAAAGTTCAATCCTTCATATGCATAATTAGACAATCTTCTAATATCATTTTTGTTGATTGTTGCAATTTCAGTTGTTCTATATACAGCAACTTTGCCATTAAAACTACGGGCAATCATATATGGAATTGTATCAAGCACTATCGCAGCTTCATAAATAAAATCGTCACCAATTTTATCAAGAATTTTATCAGGACTTTGAGTGTAATACAACAACGACTTTGGTATATTACTTCGGAATTTAATATAGAAATACTCACCATTTAAAAAATCCGAGAAGCTTGCTTCAGAATCATATTCTATAGTTACTCTACTCTCGCAAAACCAAGCAAAATAGTCCTTCACTAGGTTATATGCATTTTCTATTCCATCTCCGAGAACAATACCCGAACTTCCGTTTAATTTGTATCCAATGCAATAAGGCATTGATAATTTTTCATTTAACAAACTAACATATGCTGCTTTATATGATTCGTTTCTTACAGCAGCATCCATGTCACGTGTGAATTCGTAGTTTTGATTACTTACAAATAGATTTAGATATAATAGAGTTAGGCATACCATTGAAATCATAAGTATTCCAACAATTATTGTCTTTATTAATTCAACTTTGGACTTCAATGATATCACCTTCTTTCTTACAAACTTGTCATTGTTTGATCCATTGCCAATTTGGAAGTATATGGCATGTAGACATACATCTTAGTGCCAACATCAACTTCACTTTCAACCCAAACTTTACCGCCGTGGCTATCAATAATTTCTTTTGTGATTGCGAGGCCAAGACCAGAACCACCAGAGTCAGTTGTTCTTGCTTTTTCAACTCGATAGAAACGTTCAAATAGTCTAGGTATATCTTCTTGAGGAATACCCATACCATTATCTTCAACGCAAACTACAACTCCGTTTTCAGCCTTCTTGGCAACAATTCTAATTTTACCGCCATCAGGTGTGTACTTGATTGAGTTTGACACAATATTAACCAATACTTGCTGGAGCTTTTCTCTATCTCCAGTCATGTTTTCTAGATTCTTCTCAGCAACACATTCAAGGTCGTGATGGTGCTTTTCAGCCTCAACACTCATGATGTTACTAAGATGCTCAAGGAATTGATAGAAGTCAAATGTTTCTATCTTCCAAGCTGTTCTATTATTGTCAAGTCTTGATAAAACTAATAAGTCCTCAACAATTCGTGTCATTCTATCACATTCGAAGATGACATCATTCATGAATTGATCTTTGATTTCAGAATCAAGTTCAGGATGAAGAACAACCGTCTCAACAAATCCCTTTATAGCTGTAAGTGGTGTTCTTAATTCATGAGAAACGTCTGATACGAATTCCTTTCTCGATTTTTCAAGAGCAAGTCTTTCTGTATTATCATGAATAACACACATTACACCTTTGTTTGACTTATCTTTTGTGTAACTGAATTCAGTAAACTTCATATCACACACTTTGTTGTTAATAACAACATCGTGGAATACCGAATCTTTTGATTCAACAAGTTGCTTTGTTACAGCTTCAGGACTCAAACTACACATTCTAATCATCTTAGGCAATGTGAATCTTTCAGGAGCTGTTGATATTTCTTCTTTTGAAAGTCTAAATAACTTCCTTGCCATACGGTTAATGTTTATCATCGCACCGTATCTATCAAATACGACAACCGGGTCATTAAGATATACGAACAAAGATTCGAAG
>JAKSVJ010000104.1 GCA_024408015.1 Clostridia bacterium | reverse complement strand
CATGCTATTGAGGCTTACGTATCAATCAACAACAATGAGTTCTCTGGTGCGTTAGCAGAAAAAGCCGTTGAAATTTGTGGACAATTCCTTATTAGATCATATCTTGATAACAATGATACTCATGCTAGAAGAAAAATGCACATTGCTGCATGTCTTGCGGGACTTGCTTTTAACTCTGCTTCACTAGGTTTAAACCACGGTATGGCTCACCAACTCGGCGCAGCTTTCCATATACCTCATGGTAGAGCAAATGCAATTCTTCTTCCTTATATAGTAGAATACAACACCGGAATCGAGCAATCATCTCGTTCAAAAAAAGAATACCCTCCATATGTTAGAAAATATTGCAATATGGCAAGAGTACTAGGTGTTGGTAACAATAACGAGGCTACAACCGTACGCTCACTCATAACTTATCTTCACTTTCTTAATGCCGAAATGGAAATACCATCAAAGGTATCTGAAACTATTTCTATAACAAAGGAAGAATACGAGTCTAAGATTGAGCAAATGGCAATCGCAGCACTTGAAGATGCTTGTACTGCTACTAACCCTCGAGTTCCAACAAAAGAAGAAGTTATGGAACTTTATAGAAAAATTTGGTAAAATCAATCAAGCCTTGGACGTCAAAAAAAGTTCAAGGCTATTTTTTTTAAAAAATTGTAGCCATTATTATAAAAGCATCGTATTTAAGAATGTAAGAAAAAAACAAATAAAAAACATGGAGGATTTAAAACATGAAAAATTTAGAAAAAGTATTAAAAGACGAAGAACTTGAAAAAGCAGTAGGCGGTTACAAAATCGAAGGAACTGAAGATGTAGAAAAAAAGACTGCTACTGTAACAGTTACATTGGAAGATGGTGAAGTACCACTAATGGTTGCATTAAGCATTGCAGATACATATGGAATTGATGTAAACCAGTTCACAGCATTAATCAATGAACATAAAGCAACAATCTTGGCTAATAACTTTACATCTGTAACAGTACAGCTTAGCAATGTCAATAAAGACGCTATGACAGCTACTGTAGATAAAGTAACATTCAATTAATTAAATTCTAAGTAAAACAAAAAGAGGCTAGGTAAAATTGGTAATTCCAATTAGACTTAGTCTCTTTTGTTATTCTTGACACAATAATCAAGAAGTAAAAACAACTTCATTACATTTTAAGTAATGAAGTCGTTCTTAAATTAATAATCATTCAAAATCTGCCATTTCATCAAGCATCTTATCAACTATCTTTAAGCACTTAATTGAAGCGTTGTACAATTCTTTAAAGAATCCATCAGCGCCATCTGTAAGTCCATCGGAAACTGCCTTAAATAAGATACATGGCACTTTGTTGTTATCACAAGTTATTAGGATACCAGCTGATTCCATATCACAAATATCACCACCAAAGGTGTTGTGTAAATATGCCTTCTCTTCCGATTTTGAAATAAACTTATCTCCAGAACAACATGTAGCTGTAACAAGATCACTATTTAATGACAATGCCTTCTTAACCAAGTTTTCATTTGTCTTCATGAAAATTGAGTTATACCCTACCACCTGACCTATTGGCAATGACAAAAATTCCGAACAGTCATATTTGTAATGCACAACTTTATCAACAAGAGATACTTTTAATTTGCTCATATCTTGCGTCAAACCGCCAACAACACCGAAGTTAATAACTTTAGATACTTTGTAAGTTGATATGAGATATTGGACCGCAGAAGATGCCAAACATTCGCCCATACCTGATTGAACAATAAATATTGAATAACCATCACGTTCAACAAGATATACTTTAAATCCAGCATCAGACTCTAATTCTTTATGATTTGGATACATCTCAAATATTGCATCCATTTCAATAGCAACAACAAGACCTACTCTCTTTTTAGGGCCTAATGATTGATTGATTTTGTCGCTGATATTTGGCAATAACAAATGACCGCATGTCAAAGCATCTTCGTCTTCCTCTTTTTTATCCAAATATGAAACAACATCAAATCCATAAGACTGAAAATCTTTTTCAATTGGCTCAAAAACTGAATAGTCATCGTATTCGCTTGTAATCTTAAATCCATTATCAATAGCATTAAATGTTTTATGAATTGGAGTTAATTTAATAGCGAATTTATTTTTATCAAACAAGTTAGCAATTACTTTTGCTTTTACTTTGCTATCCTTTGTCAATGGGAAGTTCAAATAGTACTTATTTCCTTTTGGCATTGGCAAAGAATTGCCAATTTTTGCTATTTCAGCAAGTGAAAGTGATCTATTATTTAATAAAGCATTTCGTGTTTTATCATCAGTTGATGAAACACTAAATTGAAGTTCAGCATCACCGTTATATACCTCATTCTTTATACGACAATACTCACTAAGCCACTTATAAGTATCAAGGTTTGCTTTTGGAAGCATTGTTGAGATGAATGGGACAATTCTTTTTGCATCAACCTTGTCTAATATCAAGTCGCGCAAATTATATTCAATGAATGTCAATAAATCCTTATTAAAAGTTGGTTCACCCATTCTTGTGAAGTCAACTTCAAAATAATCAGTTTGTTTTGAACCTGTACCATCAAGAATAGTATTAATTTGATAGTCAAATTCATCTAAGCTAACATTACCATAATAACCATATGCAGGACAGTCGCAAAAGTCACATTTCATAGGACAACCCTTTTGTGATGACAATTGTGTATACCATGCAGTTTCGTAGTTTGGAACTATTTTTGTTTGAGCATTTTCAAGAGTATAACCTAACGCATCTGCTTTTATACGATTATCAAGTTTTTGTCCTGGGAAAGAAACAAATTCAAGTAATTTTTTCTCATCAGCAAAAATTGTACCATTTGGCTTTTCAATAATTCTCAGCTTTGCATTCTTGTTCTTGATTATCGAATAAATCCACATTATGACAAATGAAATAACTGAAGATACTGCGATAACAATAGAATAAATAAGGAATATCATAGTCCAAATGTCAATAACGCTATAATCCTTATAAACTATATGACAAACTATTGATATTACAAACAAAGAGATAAATATTACTGCGCTTGAGCACAAAATGATTATCTCGTTGAACGACAATGTTCTTCTTCCCTTGTGAATCCATTTTGAATAAATAAGATCATTAATAGCAAAGAATGTAAATCCAAATATAACACATGAAGACAAGTCATTTAGAAATACAAACTTAAACGTTGTTAACAAATCTATTCCCAGCATAAAATATTGCATCAACGCAACATTAATAGCAATAATTACACAGTCCAAAGCAATGATAGCAAAGAACAATGCAACTTTCTTTGAGCTATCTAAACGTGTTACATGAGATCTCGCACGAATGAATTTTCTCCATAATACATATGGTACAAATCCATAAATTAACTGTCCTGGCAAACCAATAATTGCAGTTGATAACCCCCAACCTGAGGCAATATCAGAAACAAAGTTTCCGACCGCGCATGCAATGATTGCTGGCCATCCAAAAACAATACCCAAAATTGGGTTAAATGCAGCAGATATACGTACGCTTGACAATGTAAATACAGAAAGGTATTTATTAGCCAAAAACGTAAGCACGAAAAACAATAGGAAGATAATTAAGAACGTCCATATGTTCTTCTTTGTAAAGATTTTTTTCATTAATACAAGATGTAATATAATTCACGCTTATTGTGAATACTAATCATTACATTCCCCTTTCAAGTAGCTGTTTGCAATTGATGATAAAAAAATTGCACTTTATGTGACATTACACATTTTTTAAGAAGTATACCACATTTTTAAAGCAATAACAACTCAATTTTTTCAGTTAATGAACTTACTCGCATCAAACAAAAAAGCAGGAAATTAGTAGTTAAAGCTAATCTCCTGCTTAAGTCATTCAATTGTCTAATTAACCAAGTTTACCTGGGTTTACAATCTTTCCTGAATCTGTATATACAGCAAGTACGCAAGCCTTATATGGTTTCTTTGCGTTCCAGTTACAAAGAGCAAAGTCCATAGTAACCTTCTGGCCATCATAAGCGCCCAACCAAGAATACTGATCAACGCTACCTGCATAAAGAGTTATATAAGCACTGCCATCATCAGAGATTACAGTCCAAGCCTTGTCGCTCTTCTTCAATGTAGCTGTTACTACATGGATTTCTGTTGAGTAGTCGATTGCTACATCGCGAGCTACCATATCTTCAACTGTCATGTTTCCAAGGAATGCATTTGTTGAATATTCATGATTTCCATGTAAGTTATTCTCAATTGTTGAATCAAGAATACATGACTGTCCAGCATAGCCATCAGCTTTCTTAAAGTGAGTCTTTGTACCCTTAACTACTACGAGTTCGCCAATTTTAACCTTTGCGAGTTCATCAGCACTGCATTTAACTGCTATAGCGCCAGTTTCGTCGATTAGGTAGAAACCAACTTGATTTGAAATACCTGAAGCTACAATTCCCTTTACTATGATTTCAACATCATCTGCAGTATCAATAGCTTCTTTAACTGTAATAGAAGCAACTTCATCTTTAATTGCAACTGTTACGTCTTTTTCGTATTTTGTTGAACTACCATCAATAGTAACAGTGATTGAGACTTTAGCTGAACCGCTCTTCTTTATTGATAATACTCCATTTGATATAGCAATAACGCTTTCATCAGATGATGCGTATGATACTGTTGCTTTAACGCCCAATAACTCAGCATCAACAGTTGTAGGAACTTCAATTGAACCTACTGAATCATAACTTCCTGCTATAGAACCGCTTACGAAGCAATCATAAACGATTGATGGAATTGTTTTTGGATCAAGTTTGTAATCCGGGTCAATAATTGAGATTGGAACAAAACGATAGTTACATCCAGAAGCAGCTGATTTTGCGTTAATTGGAGAAACATAAAGTTCAACAATTTTTCCAACATATGCATTGAGCCATTCAAAATCATTGCCGTTGTTAGATGAGTAGCAATATGAACCTGTGTGATTATCAAAATCATCGATGTAGTAGTTTACATAACCAACACCTTCTGCTCTCTTAATAACAGCAACTGTTCTATATACTGTTGTTGTTACATTTGTTGTAATGTCATTTTCAACAATCTCTTTAACACTCTTTGTCTTTACCCATTTCATATCTGGAGTATTTGTTCCATTGTCATTGCTTAAAAGAACTGGGTCTGCAAT
>JAKSVJ010000103.1 GCA_024408015.1 Clostridia bacterium | reverse complement strand
TAAATTTTTAAAGTATATTTAAAGGTTGATCTAGTTTAAAAACAATAAATTTTACCAAGGCAGTCGGGGTATTCCTGGCTGCCTTTTATCTTGAAAAATCGACTTTTTGATGATATGATATCGGCGGTCAGCCATACACCTTTATGGCTTAATTCTCAAATGCAGATTCCTGCAAAATTTCCCCTGACTTTTATAATAAGAAGAAACTGTATAAAATTTAACAATCAAGTGGGTGCATTATGCTTTTAAGTGGGTGCAAACTGGGTTCAACGTTGGATTGTATCAATTTCAACGTGGGAACGAAACTGGCGGCGAAGGATCTAACGCGATTTCAAAGGCATTAAAGACAAAAGGTGTTCATTTTAGTATGGTCATCGATGAGGGTGGCATGATGGTTAAGGATCCGATAGGTGGATCTGATGTCATATGTGCTGCTATCGGAGTTGGAGAAAAGAGAGCTGTTGACATAAAGTTTACTGCAAAATCACATGGTGGACATGCATCAACTCCATCTAAGAATACTCCTCTTGTTAGGCTCGGTAAATTCATGGCAGAGATTGACACAAAGAACGTTTTTAAATCTCATTTGTCTGACACACTTGTTGAGGCATTTAAAATTGTGTCACCATATGCAACAGGAATAAAGAAATTTTTATTTGAAAATGCGAGAAAATTAAAACCAATTGTAGAATTCATTGTTCCACGCGTATCATCGACCGCAAATGCGTTGTTTAAAACAACCATTGCTTTTACTAGAGCACAAGGTTCAGAAGGAAACAATGTACTTCCAGAAGAGGCTTATGTTATTGGTAATATGAGATGTACTCATTATCAAGGACTCAAGTCCAGTCTTAAAGCTGTTGAAAAGATAGCAAATAAATATGACATTTCGATGGAAGTAATAAGTCCTGGAATCAAGTCAAGTGTATCAAGCCATGAAACCCCTGAATATGAGTTGGTAAAGAATACAATCAACAAGTTATTCCCAGATGTTCTTGTCTTACCATACATTCAAAATGGTGCTTCTGATTCAAGATTCTTTTCAAGGGTGTGTGATAATGTATTTAGATTTGTGCCATTCAAGGTTGACAATGAACAGTTAAGCAGTGTCCATGGTTTGAATGAAAATCTAAACATCAAAGACTTGGCCCCAGCAGTTGAATTTTACAAGGAAATCATTAAAGGAACATAAAACAAGTTTGCAAAACAAAAAATTTTGTGATACGATTAAAACATAAAGAAAGATTAATCTTGAAATCTATTTTTGTTCGGGATTAATAATAGGAGAAACAAATGAGAGCATACGAAAGATTTCTTAAATATGTTGCATACCCAACAATGTCCTGCGATTCATCGGATACTGTTCCAAGCACAAAAAAGCAATTGGTTCTTGCCAACGCACTTTGTGATGAACTAAAAAGAATAGGTCTTAAAGATGCCATTGTTGATGAATACGGATATGTATATGCAACACTAGAGTCAAATAGCGACAAAGAACTACCAACAGTCGGTTTTATCGCACATATGGATACATCAGATGCTGCACCGGATGAAAAAATAATAACAAAAACAGTCGGATATTATGGTGGAGACATCGTCCTCAATGAAGATAAGGGTATCGTAATGAAAGTTAGCGAATACCCATATCTAAAAAATTATCGCGGGGATCATTTGATAGTATCAGATGGCACAACATTAATAGGTGCAGATGACAAAGCTGGAATTGCCGAAATCATCACAGCTGTTCACAATATCAAATCATCAGGCGTTGAGCACGGAACAATAAAAATCGGATTTACTCCTGACGAAGAAATTGGTAGAGGTTCTGACCATTTCAATGTTGAATATTTTGGCGCTGATTATGCATACACAGTTGATGGCGGACCACTAGGAGAATTGGAATATGAAAACTTCAATGCAGCAGGTGCTCGCGTAGTTGTACATGGCATTTCAATCCACCCGGGTTCAGCTAAAGATAAAATGAAAAACGCGTCAACAATAGCAATTGAATTCAATGATATGCTACCTTGTAATGAAGTTCCAGAAAAAACAGAAGGATATGAAGGTTTTCATCTTTTGTCTTCAATGGAAGGTGGAATTGAATTGGCAAAACTTAGATATATTATTCGTGACCACGACAAAGATAAATTTGAACTAAAGAAAAAACAGTTCCAAGATATTGCTGATGCATTAAACGAGAAGTACGGCAAAGGTACTATTGAATTGTCAATCGGTGATTCATATAAGAATATGAAAGAAATCATCGAACAACACATGTACATAATTGATAATGCCAAGAAAGCTATGCTTGAGGTTGGAGTTGAGCCAAAGATAGTTCCAATAAGAGGAGGAACTGACGGTGCAAGACTTTCATTTATGGGATTACCTTGTCCAAACCTTTGTACTGGTGGCGAAAACTTCCATTCAAGATTTGAATTTGTTTCTATTCAGTCAATGGATAAAATAACAGAGATTATCGAAAGAATAATCACTAATATTGCTAAATAATTGATTTAGGAGAAATAGAAATGTTAAAGAATATGAGCAAGCTCCTAACAGGAGACATTTTAAAAACACTATGTGAAATGGGACATGGAGATTCTCTTGTGATTGCAGATGGAAACTTTCCAGCCGAAACTATATCAAGAAAGATTATATATTGTCCAGGAACAGATGTTGCATCAATGTATGAAGCTATAAGCCAATTTTTCCCAATTGACTTTGCATATACAGAAGAGCCTGTATGCGTTATGAAATTTACACCACAGGACGAAGCAAAAAAACTCCCAAGACCAGAGGCTTGGAAGGACTATGAAGCAATTCTTCATAAAGATTATCCTGATGGAAAACTTTCACCAATTGACAGAATGGAATTCTATGAGAGAACCAAAAAAACTTGTCTTGTCATTGTGACAGGTGAAGAAAGAATATATGGAAACCTTTTATTAGTTAAAGGTTGTGTTTAAGAAAAAAGCTGCGCGAATAAAATCACGCAGCTTTTCTTTATTGAGCGATTAGAACTTTAATAATAACTTTTTTGACAGGAGCAGGTGTTGTAACCGCCATGCCTGGTTGATGAGCTTCTTCTGGGTAAAGAATTCTATATTGTTTTGGACCAACTACCACTTTATATGATTCTTTAACTGTTCCAAGAGTTACATCTTTTGCTTCGTTATACTCTTTGTCAACAATAAGTTCACTTGCTGGGGCAATGTTGATTATTTCTTCGCCTTCTTTAACATATTGGATATCAATATATTTTTTGTGAGATTCAAATGCAGCCTCTGTTTTTGATTGATATTCCTGAGAGTTTACATACATATAATCATTGATAGTATGTTTGCCAACTTCAAAATTATCTATTTCTCCGGAATAGATAAGGTTAAGAGCTTCTTGTACTCTTCTTAATGTTTCATAATTCATAATATAAATCTCCTTTATTTGATGAATTTTTGTAATTGTTCGTATATTCAACCATAAAACCTTCGCGAACACCAGCAAGGCTAACAATGGCTTCTTTTACACCAAGGTATTTAATAATGACCTTATATGATAATACTCCTGGTACGATAGAAGTCAATCTGTCATTTGCAATTTTTCTGATAAGAACACCATCTACTTTTGAGTCATCAAAAACAGCATTGCGAATTATTGTAAATCTGTTTTTTGAGAGTGAATAACCAGATGAGGACGCTTGAGTCCCGAGTATTTCCATATCTAATTTAGATAATGTTCTTGCGGTGCCACCAATTAAGTATGCTGTACCACCAAAATTATAAAGATCACGATTTTGTTTTAATGTTTCTAGAACATAATCTTCAATTTGCTTTCTTTGCTCTTCATTTGGGAACGGGGAGTTTGAGTTATTTGAAACATAAGTCTTCCATAGTGCCACAGCTCCGATTGGAAGGCTTACCATTTTTGTTACAGAACCATTTTCAAAAGCAATAATTTCGGTACTTCCGCCACCCATATCGATAACAACACCCTTATCCGAGATGTTACCTTCAAACTCTTTTTTTGTTGCTATGTAATCCAGTTCAGCTTCTCTTTCGCCGGTGATTATGTCTATGTCAATGCCGAGCCTGTTTTTAATTCTTGATAAGATTTTGTCTGAATTTTTAATTCCTCGAAGACTTGCGGTTGCAAAAGCAATCAATTTATCGGTTGGATAGGAGTTAGCTTTTGCTTGAAAATCACGCAAAACTGAAAACAGTTTTCCTTCTCCATCAGCTGACAAAATCCCGTCATTTTTATATGAGGCTAGTTTTAACATGGCTCTATTTGAAAATACGACAGAGAAATCTTTTGTTCCCCAATCAATTTCGTATATATTCATTCTCACACTATTAGAACCGCTATCAATTATTGCCAACAATTCATTTGACTCATTTTGAATATATTCGCTCATGTTAACCTCCTCTTCAAAAATGCACCTCCATTATAAAACAAGACTAGTAAAAAAAGCAACAAAAAAGACAATGAAGCAAAATAATTCTTGTCAAAACTCACACAAGAGAAATCGAGTCAAAAAATGACTTGATTTTTAGAAAAAATACAGTATAATACAAATATCGTAGCTATGTGAAACATACAGGAAAGTGACAAATTGTCTGCCGAAGGAGTAAAACTCTCAGGATTCGAAAGAAAAAGACTGTATGCGGATAGCACTCCGGAGAAGTCCATTAATGGGTACCGAAGGGGCAACGGAAAACTAGTTTTTCCAAATCTCTCAGGTAAAAGGACGGAGAAAAACAATATTTATACCGTTAGCACCGGTA
Source organism: Clostridia bacterium (assembly GCA_024408015.1). GTDB lineage: Bacteria > Bacillota > Clostridia > Oscillospirales > CAG-272 > RGIG6816. The sequence continues at coordinate 406 of JAKSVJ010000103.1, read as the reverse complement.
TTATTTTTCGTATTTGTCATTTTTTGCTTTGCGTTAATTTTTTGTTTTTCGATAACTTTCTGGAGTCAGCTGTGCTGACTCTTTTTATTTTTTCAGGAGGATTTCGTATGTGGGAATCTATTATCGACGTCGTTACAAAAGTTAACGATTTCATCAACGGAATTGTCTGGGGGTGGCCTGTTATTATCTTAATTTTAGGTACAGGCATCCTTTTGACAGTAAGATCAAAATTCATTCAATTGAGAAAATTTGGTGATTCTGTATCAAGCACAATCGTTCCGGCATTTAAGGGTATTGGAAAAAGTGATAAGAAGAAAACTGGTTCTGTATCACCATTTGAAGCATTCGCAACAGCTATTTCAGGTACTGTTGGTACAGGTAACATCATTGGTGTAACAACAGCTAT
>JAKSVJ010000102.1 GCA_024408015.1 Clostridia bacterium | reverse complement strand
TTACCTCAATTCTAGTTCTTCTCTAATTAATTTCAATTCTTTTTCTATTCTATATATATATTGGTCTTTTGTTATTTCTTCAGTCTTTAATGATTGAATACACTGTGGCATGGAGACCAAAAATTGTCTATCCAAAGCTTGAACATCAAGTGACTTATCATGAATTATGCATTCTGTAATAATTGTGGTAATGCCATATAAATAAAAATCAATGGCATCAATTTGCTCTTTTGTCATTTCTTGATATGAACTATTGAACAAAGCGTATAGCATGGCTTTTCCAAGTCTATGAAACAAGTGAGAGAAATCATGGTAGTTTTTTGATGTAAAGAATAATTTGTAATACCAAAGGTTAGATTGATATGCGCCAATTATATAGTTTATGGAGTTTTTGAAGTTTACATTTCCTTCAAGGGATTGAACTATATCGCATGTTATTATATCACGAGCTAAATCTATTTTATCAACATAGAATCTATAGAAATATTGCCTTGATAATTTAGCACAATTGCAAATATCTTTTACATGAACTTCATCAAATGACTTTGTTTTCATTACAGTCAGCAAAGCTTCTTTGAATTGAGCAAAATAGTTTTTCGTAAATCTACTAACCATACATTCTCCCACAAATGATATTACACGATCATTATACCAATTTTTTTCAAAAACGCAACTGTTTGTTTACACTTTTTGAAAATGTAAACTGAAACACATATAATTTTATGATAAAACTATAAGGTCGATAAATATGTAAAATCGAATAAAGAATAAAAAAGGTGATTTTATGGAAAACACAAATGTTTTTAAGGGCACTGCTAAACAAGAGCGTGAACTGAAAAAAGTGATTGCAAATCACAAGGATCAGCCAGGCGGGTTGATGCCAGTTTTGCAAGAAGCACAGAATATCTATGGCTATTTGCCATTGGAAGTTCAAAAGATTATTGCTGAAGGAATGAATGTACCTCTAAGTGAAGTATTTGGCGTTGCAACTTTCTATTCTCAGTTCTCTTTGAATCCAAAGGGAGAACATATAATCAGTGTATGTTTGGGAACAGCATGCTACGTAAAAGGCGCAGACAAGATCCTTGCAGCCATTGAAGAAAAACTCGGAATTAAAGCTGGCGAATGCACACCAGACGGCATGTTCTCAATTGAAAGTTGTCGTTGCTTAGGTGCATGTGGTCTTGCTCCTGTTATGACAGTTGACGGCGAAGTATATGGTAAATGTACTCCAGAAAAAGCTGTAGAAATTATTGATTCCTATTATGCTAAGGAGGACTAACCGTGAAAATGACTATTGATAAGCTTAACGAAATTAAAAGCAAAAATAATGAATTAGTTATGGTACGTAAGCTCGTTGCTGAGCAGGGCGTAGAAATGGCTAAGCACACAGCATATCGTAAACAAATTTTGGTTTGTGGTGGTACAGGTTGTACATCATCAGGAAGCCATAAGGTTGTTGATGCTCTCGAGGCTGAAATTGCTGAAAAAGGTCTTACGGATGTACTTGTTGTAAAGACAGGTTGTTTTGGTCTTTGTGCTTTAGGCCCAGTCGTAATCGTATATCCAGAAGGTGCATTCTATTCACAGACAACACCAGAAGGTGCAAAACGTATCATTGACGAACACATCATTCAGGGCAAGATTTGTACAGATCTTCTTTACCCAGAAACAGTAAAGAGTGAAACAGAAGTTCTTCCATTGAATGAAACTCGTTTCTACAAAAAACAGATGCGTATTGCTCTTAAAAACTGTGGTGTAATTGATCCAGAAAATATAGAAGAATATATTGCTCTTGATGGTTATCAGGCTTTGCACAAAGTCTTGACATCAATGAGCCAGGATGAAGTTATTGAAACAATGCTTGCTTCAGGTCTTCGTGGCCGTGGTGGTGCGGGATTCCCAACAGGTAAAAAATGGGCTTTCTGTAAAGCTTCAAAGAGCGATATTAAATATGTATGTTGTAATGCCGACGAAGGTGACCCAGGTGCATTCATGGACCGTTCAATCTTGGAAGGTGACCCACATTCTGTAATTGAAGCAATGGCAATTGCCGGTTATACAATTGGTGCAAACCAGGGATATATCTATGTTCGTGCTGAATATCCTATTGCCGTTCAGAGACTTAAGATTGCTATTGCACAAGCAAATGAATATGGTTTGCTTGGTAAGAATATTTTTGGAACAGGTTTTGACTTTAACCTTGAAATTAGACTTGGTGCCGGTGCGTTCGTATGTGGTGAGGAAACAGCCCTCATGACATCTATTGAAGGTAAACGTGGTGAACCACGTCCACGTCCACCATTCCCAGCTGTAAAAGGTTTGTTTGGTAAACCAACTGTTCTTAATAACGTTGAAACATATGCTAACGTCGCTCAAATCATTTTGAAGGGTGCTGATTGGTATTCTTCAATTGGTACAGCTACATCAAAGGGAACAAAAGTATTCGCTGTTGGTGGTAAGATTACAAACGTTGGTCTTGTTGAAGTTCCAATGGGAACAACACTAAGAGAAATCATCGAAGAAATCGGTGGTGGCATCCCTAACGGAAAGAAATTTAAGGCTGCTCAGACAGGTGGTCCTTCAGGTGGTTGTATCCCTTCAGTTCATATTGACACTCCTATTGACTATGAAAGCTTGCAAGCTATAGGTTCAATGATGGGTTCTGGTGGTCTTATCGTCATGGATGAGGATACATGTATGGTAGATATCGCTAAGTTCTATCTTGAATTCGCTTGTGATGAGTCATGTGGTAAGTGTTCACCTTGTCGTATTGGTACAAGAAGACTTCTCCAATTGCTTGAAAAAATCACTTCAGGTAAGGGAACAATGGATGACCTTGATAAGATCGAAGAACTTGCATCACATATGCGTGTTTCATGTCTTTGCGCTCTTGGTCAGACAGCTTCTAACCCAGTTGTTTCAACACTTAAATACTTTAGAGAAGAATACATTGCTCACATTGTAGACAAGAGATGTCCAGCTAAGAAATGTAAAGACTTATTGCGTTACAGAATCGTTGCAGACAAATGTAAAGGTTGTACTTTGTGTGCTAGAAACTGCCCAGTTAAAGCTATTAGTGGTACTGTTAAGGAACCTCATGTTATCGATACAGATAAGTGTATCAAGTGTGGTCTCTGTATGCAGAACTGTAAGTTTAACGCTATAGTGAAAGAATAATGGTGAACTAATATGAAAAAAATGATTAATTTAAAAATTAACAATATTCCAGTAACTGTACCAGAAGGAACTACAATTCTCCAGGCTGCTAAAATGGCTAATATTGAAATTCCTTCACTCTGTTACCTTAAAGACGTAAACTGCATCGGTGCTTGCCGTGTTTGCGTTGTAGAAATCGTTGGTAGACGTGGTCTTGTTGCTTCATGTGTATACCCTGTTGAAGAGGGTATGGAAGTATTAACAAATACTCCAGCTGTAAGAGCTTCAAGAAAAACAACTATTGAATTGATTCTTTCTACTCACCACAAGAAATGTCTTTCATGTGTGAGAGGAAATAACTGTGAATTGCAGAAACTTGCATATGACTATGCAATTGATGAAGATCGTTTCAAGGGTGAAGAACCAATTTATAAAATTGATGATTCAGCTCCATATGTTGTTAGAGATAATAATAAATGTATCCAGTGTTTGCGTTGCGTAGCAACATGTAACAAAGTTCAGTCAGTTGGTGCAATCGGTCAGATTAGAAGAGGATTTGATGTACACGTTGGTTCTCCATTTGATATTGGCCTTGCTTCAACATCATGTGTGGGTTGTGGACAGTGTATCGTTTCTTGTCCTGTAGGTGCGCTCTATGAAAAGAGTAATATCGATCAGGTTTGGGATGCAATTGCAGATCCTTCAAAAAAGGTTGTCTTCTTCACAGCTCCTTCAATTGCTGCTACTCTTGGTGAATGCTTCGGCATGCCAGTTGGCACAAATGTTGAAGGTAAGATGGTTAACGCTATCAAGATGCTTGGAAATGTTGAAGTATATAACATGAACCTTACAGCAGACCTTACAATTATGGAAGAAGCTAACGAACTTCTTGATAGACTCAAGACAGATAAGCCAATTCCAATGTTTACATCTTGTTGCCCAGGTTGGATTAAATTCTGTGAACATAATTATCCAGAATTGTTGCCAAATCTTTCAACATGTAAATCACCTCAGGAAATGTTCGGTGCACTTCTTAAGAGCTACTATTGCCAGAAGAACAACATTGATCCTAAGGATATGTTTGTTGTCAGTGTTATTCCTTGTACTGCAAAGAAATTTGAAGTATCTCGTCCAGAACTTTCAAATGCAGGAATTGCTGATGTTGATGTTGCTATCACAACAAGAGAACTTTCAAGAATGATCAAAGGTGCAGGTATTGCATTTAAAGATATACCAGATGCAGAATTTGATAACCCATTTGCAGTTGGTTCAGGTGCAGGTGCTATCTTTGGTGCATCAGGTGGTGTTATGGAAGCAGCTCTTAGAACAGCAGCTAATATTCTTGATGGAACAAATGAAAAACTTGAATTCATGGATGTACGTGGTATGTCAGGAATCAAGGAAGCAACATATAAGATAGCTGGTACTGAAGTTGATGTATGCGTAGCATCAGGTTTAGCTAATGCTAGAAAAGTAATCGAAATGATTAAGAGCGGAGAAAAGAAATATTTGTTCGTTGAAATCATGGCTTGTCCAGGCGGTTGTATTAACGGTGGTGGTCAGCCAGTACAAAGTGATAGCGTTAGAAACTATAGCGAACTCAAATCAAAACGTGCATCTGTTCTTTACAATGCTGATAAAGAAGGCAGCCTCAGACTTTCACATGAGAACCCAATAGTTCAGTCTCTCTACGATGATTATCTAGAAGCTCCTGGTAAGGCAAAAGCTCATAGCTTGTTGCATACTACATATACAGCTAGAAAGAAATATTAATTGTTTAATCGACATTTTTGAGTTTTTAGCAAAAAACAATGAAATGGTGAATGGCGATAAACTACTATTTAATGTGCTTATTAAAACACGAGCTGAATGGCTCGTGTTTTATTTTATTGTAGTGCGCCCAGCGGGCGCATGTTTCAAGGGGTGGAAGTCCCCAATCCGCCCGACAGCGGGAAGGATATAGCCAAGAGCAAGGGTGTCCCGAGTAATCGGGAATCTGAAGGAAGCTGGAGGCAAATCACTGGCCTGACGAACAGAAATCATGAAG
>JAKSVJ010000101.1 GCA_024408015.1 Clostridia bacterium | reverse complement strand
TATAGTGTTGTTTGCTAATGGTGACATGTTCCAAGGCACTGCGATTTCAAGCAAAAGTTATGGACGAGTTGTTGTTGAGGCAATGAACGCAATGAATTTTGATGCCATGGGTATTGGCAATCACGAATTCGATTGGGGTCTTGATAAGATTCTGGTTTATTGGGACAACGTTAAGAGCAATGGGGAAGCAACATTTCCACTTCTATCTGCAAATATAGTACAAAAGTCCACAAATAAGAATTTATACGACTTTTCCACAAGCGATGAAATAGAGCAATTCACAATTGTTGAAAAAGAGGGCGTAAAAGTCGGTCTTGTATCTGCAATTGGCCCATGCGAGGGCTCAATTATTGCATCAGCAGTAGCGGATTATAAATTTGAAAATGTAACATCATCGGTCAATAGAGCTGCACTAAAAGCAAAAGAGGCCGGTGCGGAAATGATAGTGGTTAGTATTCACTACGGTAATACTTCTGGTGTGCAAAATTATGACGCAAATAGAGAAATTGCCGAACTCAAAGATAATGATGGCAATTATTTAGTTGACGTTATTTTCAACGGCCATACACACACCGCTCAAAAGGGAGTAATAACAAGAAAAGATGGTACATCTGTTCCTGTTGTACAAGCAAGCAGTAACAACAACGCGTATGGGTACGTTACCATGACATACGATACCATAGGCGGCGTTACTGATGTTAAAGATTATGGATTAACATATGTTAGTGAGGCTGGAAAAGGTTATGATTACGACGTTGAAGCAATAATTAAATCTTATGAGAGTAAATTAGACGTTAATTCATATTTGGCAATATCTGATGTTACCATTAAGAAAAAAGCTGATTTATACGACTATCTTGGTGAAATATTAATTAATTCAGTTGGAGCTGATTATGCAATCTCAAATACAGGTGGTGTAAGAAGCGTTTCTGATTTTAAAGCAGGACAAGAAATAACCGAGTCAACAATTTATGAAGCCATTCCGTTTGATAACACGATATATTTTTTGACTATTAAAGGCTCCGCATTATACGATTTTTATGTAAATTCCGATGGTTACTATTATTTTGGCAAAACTTCATCAGTTCCAGATTGGTCAAGTTTAAAAGGTAGCAATAAAGAATACACATTATCTATAATTGATTATGTTTATACGAGTGATTATTTCACAGGTAAACATAGAGACTATTCAAAATATGTATCAAGTTTAGTAAAAACAAATATTGTATTTAGAGATGCTTTCGAACTTGATGTTAAATTGTTTGGCGATGCTGGTGAAAGATGGAACCCAAATAAAGGAACGAAAATTACAAGAGAAAGTTTTTCATGGCAATAAATAACGATATTACATTAGCAGAACAAATAGCTCAAAAAGCAAATGAGTTTGGTGGAAAAGTCTACTATGTTGGCGGATATGTTAGAGATGGACTTTTAGGCATTCCGAACAAAGATATTGATATAGAAGTTCACAACATATCAGTTGAGAATCTCGAAAAAATTCTTAATGGTGTGGGCGAGTGGTTCATCAAAGGTGCGAGCTTTGGTGTTTACGGCATAAACGGCAGTGAAATCGATATAGCATTGCCACGAACTGAACTTGCAGTAGGTCAGGGCCATAAAGATTTTAAAATAGACGTTAATCCATTTGTTGGCGAACTTGATGCCGCAAAACGCAGAGATTTAACAATCAATTCCATGATGGAGAATGTGTTAACGCACGAGATTGTTGATAACTATAATGGCAGACAAGATCTCAAAGATAAAGTGTTGAGATATGTGAATAAAGACTCTTTTTCAGAAGACCAATTACGCGTTTTAAGAACTGCACAATTTGCATCAAGATTTGAATTTAGTGTTTCAAAAGAATTGATGGAAAAGTGCAGAAGCATGTCACTAAATGCACTACCTAGAGAACGTGTTTTTGAGGAATTAAAGAAAGCTTTATTAAAATCCAATAAACCATCTATATTTTTCGAAGTACTAAGAGAAATGAATCAGCTTTCTTTTTGGTTTGAGGAATTAGAGCAACTAATTGGGCTAGGTCAAAATGAAAAATATCACGCAGAAGGTGACGTTTGGAATCACACAATGCTTGTGATAGATGAAGCCGCAAAATATAGAGATAAAGTGACAAATCCAATTGCGTTTATGATTACTGCATTAATGCATGACTATGGAAAGATAGTATCAACATTTGTAAAAGATGGTGTTATTCATTCATATAATCACGAGATTGAAGGATTACCTCTTGTAAAGAAAGCTTTAAAACGCATCACCGACGATAAATCCATAGAACGATATGTTTTAAACATGGTGAAACTTCATATGAAGCCGAACATTGTGGCAAATGCAAAATCTCAGATAAAAACAACAAATAAAATGTTTTATGATTCCGTCGCACCACTCGATTTAATATATTTTTCATTTGCAGATCATGGTGGAAGAATAAAGCAAATTGAAGATAACAACAACGAGGCATTTTTATTTGAAAGATACTCCGTTTTTGAAGAAATGATGAAGGAACCATTTGTTACTGGTGATGACCTGATCAAAAATGGTATTACTCAAGGTGAACAAATCGGAATATTATTGGAGTACGCAACCAAATTAAGACTAGCTGGTATAAAAAAAGATGATGCATTAAAACAAGCATTAGCAATGTCAAAAAAGAAAAAATAGTGCGCAAATGTGTGAACATTTAACAAAAATAGTACTAAGAGCCTATCAAAGGCTCTTTTTTACTTGTATTAAAAACTCATTGTGATATAATTTAAATGAACAAATATGTTTTGGGGAGATTTATATGAAAAAATCCAATCTAAAGGGATGGTTATATTTGTTGCCTGCATTCGTATTCATAGGCATATTTATGATTTATCCTCTAATAGATGTATTCGTTTATTCTTTTGAGGAAGGATATAACTTTGCATCACAAACATTTTTCGGAAAAGGTCTGTATAACTTTTCCTATGTTCTTCATGATACTTTCTTTTTACAAGCAGTTAGAAACACATTTATATTAGTATTAATCACAGTTCCGATTTCAACTGGACTTGCATTGCTTATATCTGTGTGCCTTAATTCGATTAAGGTTCTTAGAGATTTTCTTCAAACTGTATACTTTTTGCCATATGTAACAAACACATTGGCAGTAGGTATGGTATTTATGATTTTGTTTAAAAAGACTGCGTATACCGATGGTCTTGTTAATGTAATACTAAATACTTTTGGAGGCTCATCTATCGACTTCATAGAAGGTCCATATTGGGCAAAAATGTTTGTCTTATGTTTTTATACCATTTGGATTGTTTTGCCATTTAAGATTTTGATTTTAACTAGTGCATTGGCCTCAGTTAATAAGAATTATTATGACGCAGCTAGAGTTGATGGCACAACAAGGGGCAGAATTTTTACAAAAATCACCCTCCCTATGATTTCGCCAACCATCTTTTATTTGATCATTACAGGTTTCATTGGAGCATTCAAGGCATATAGTGATGCCGTGGCTCTATTTGGAACTGATTTGAACTCAGCTGGTATGAACACAATTGTTGGATATGTTTACGATATGCTATATGGTAATAGTGGTGGATACCCATCATATGCATCTGCTGCAGCGATTGTGTTGTTTGCTATAGTTTTGACAATCACTTGTATCAACCTCATGGTGAGCAAGAAAAATGTTCATTATTAATAGGAGGTGATTCAAGTGAGTAACTCTACAAACTATGCTAAAATCGAAAAGAGAGCCACTGTTAGTAAAATCATCTCAAATATTTTCTTCTTGGTTTTTGGGCACTCATGGTTTTATTCCCATTTTATTGGATGATTCTTACATCTGTAAAAAGCTATGCTGCATATAACGGTGAGGCTGTACCTCAATTGTATACATTGAGCCCAACTTTCAAAAACTATCTTGATGCATTTACTACTGTTAATCTCGGCAAGTATTTTGTGAACTCCATAATTTTCACAGTAGCTTCCACAGCTTTAATGATGGTTGTTATAATTTTTGCCGCATTCGCATTTGCAAGACTTGATTTTAAAGGCAAAAACGTTGCATTCACACTGTTTCTTGCGCTAATGATGATTCCAAACGAACTTGTTATCATCACCAATTTCACTACTATTACAAACTGGAATATGAGAAATACGTTTTTAGGATTAATTCTTCCATCTGTAATGTCCATATTCTACCTTTACTTGTTAAAGGAAAACTTTGCACAAGTTCCGGATGAGCTATATCATGCTGCTAAAGTTGATGGCACAAAAGATATTACATACCTTTTCAAGGTTCTTGTACCAATTTGTAGACCAACAATTGTAACTATTATAATATTGAAGGTTATTGAGTGTTGGAACTCATACGTATGGCCAAGACTTATTACTGATGATGAAGCATATTATCTTGTTTCAAATGGTATTCAGGAAATTAGAGAACATGGCTTTGGACGAGAAAACATTCCGGCTATGATGGCAGCTGTTGTTGCAGTGTCATTACCACTTATTGTAATATTCCTCATATTCCGTAAAAAGATCATGGCGGGTGTATCAAGAGGAGGCACAAAAGGATGAAAAAAATCGCTATATTATTCTTGGTAGTTGCAATTCTTTGTCCGATTGTTCTTACCGGTTGTCATGGCGCTGAAGATAGAGCAGAATTTTCAGTTCCAGAAGAGTTTGACACTACCAAAAATTACGAATTGACATTTTGGGCTAAAAACGACACAAATATTACTCAAAAAAATATTTATCTCAAAACAATTGAAGATTTTGAGAAGTTATATCCAAACATTAAGATTAATGTTAAATTCTATGAAAAATATGATGTAATGTATCAGGATGTTATTACAAACATAGGAACAAATACTACACCAAATGTTTGTATTGCATATCCAGACAACGTAGCCACATATTTAACTGGCAATAATGTAATTGTTCCATTGGAAGAATTAATTAAAGACAGCAAATATGGTTTGGGTGGTTCTGAAATTAGATTTGACGGACCAACTACCGAAGAAATAATACCTAAATACCTTGAAGAAGGTAAGATAGGAGATACACTCTATCTTGTTCCTTTCATGCGTTCATCTGAAGCTTGTTACATTAATAAGGATATGGTTGAAGCATTAGGATACGAGGTTCCAGACATTTTAACTTGGGACTTTATTTGGGAAGTGTCCGAAAAGGCAATGGAAAAAGATGAGAACAACTTGTTCAAAATAAACGGACAAAAAACACTTATTCCATTTATTTATAAATCCACAGACAACATGATGATTCAATCATTGAA
>JAKSVJ010000100.1 GCA_024408015.1 Clostridia bacterium | reverse complement strand
AATTTCATTTCATGAGTAACAATCATCATTGTTAAGCCCTCAGAGGCAAGAGACTTAATAACTGATAATACTTCTCCTACCATAGTAGGGTCAAGTGCACTGGTTGGCTCATCAAAAAGAATAATTTCCGGTTTCATTGCCAATGTACGAACAATTGCAACACGTTGTTTTTGTCCACCTGAAAGTTCATCTGGATATCTAAGAGCTTGGTTCTTGAGACCAACTTTCGCTAGTAATTCCATTCCTAGGTCATAAGCTTCTTGTCTACTCATGCCCAACAGCTCAACAGGCGCCTTCATTATATTATCAATAACAGTCATGTTATTAAAAAGATTGAATGACTGGAAAACCATTCCCATCTTTCGTCTTAACAAATTGACTTTGCAACCTTTTGCAGTAATTTCTTCACCATCAACAAAAATCTGTCCGGAAGTTGGAACATTAAGAAGGTTAACACATCTAAGAAGTGTTGATTTTCCGGTTCCAGAAGGTCCAATGATAGAAATAACGTCGCCTTTATAAATATCAACGCTTACATCTTTTAGAGGTGTAGCATCAGGATATTCTTTTCTCAAATGACTAATTCGAATAAATACTTCGTTACTCATTACATCTTCACTCCTTTCACAGTTCTCTTTTTGCGATTTGGTTCAACTTTTATTTCAATAGCCTTTAACAACATCATAAGGGCCCATGAAATGATGAAATAAATTATGGCTGTTGCAATTAGTGGGAAAAATGCTTCATATGTACATGATCTAATAATATCACTCATTTTTGTAATATCTTGAACAGCTATGTAACCTACAATAGAAGTCATCTTAACAAGTGATATAAACTCACCTTTATAAACTGGCAAGAATCTAGTTGCAGCTTGTGGTAGCACTATCTTGAAAAATGCTTGTTGTTTTGTGTAACCTAATGCTAATGCTGCTTCAGTTTGTCCTTCATCAACACCATCAATACCTGTTCTAAACATTTCGCAAACATATGCTGCAAAGTTCAATGCAAATGAGATGATGGCAACAAACTCTCCGCTCACGCCACTCTTCGCAAAGATTATATAGTAGAAAATCATCAATACAACGAGTAATGGTGTTCCTTGGAAAAGACGAATGTATACTGATGTTATAGCAAATGTTGTTTTGTTTTTTATTCTGCGTAGCAAACAAAGACCAAATCCAAGAATTGTACCAAGAATAACAGAACAAATGGATATGATAATTGTTGTCTTTATACCTTCAACGATAAGCTTCCAACGTGATTCTTTGATAAATGTTTTGTAAAAACTATCTTTCAATCCTTCAAAGAATCCTGTTTTTTCATATGGCTGTCTTACAAGCAAGAGACATGCGTTTGCAGTATATGCGGCTGTAAATGTTACACTTTCTTGACGTTCTGGGGTGATTGATATACAGCAACATCCAATATCACATTTACCTGATTGAATAGAACCTATAATTCCACTGAAATCCATATCGACAATTTCTAGTCCATAACCATATTCAGTTGCAAATTTTGCTAGAATTTCGAACTCATAGCCTGCAAACTCATTGTTTTTAATAAAACAACTTGGTGTCGCTTGTGCACAGGCGGCAACTTTAATAACACCTTTATCGCCATTAGTTGGAATGACAACTCTCTGACTTTCGGATTCTGGTCCAATCCATCTATTCATGATTTCATCTATAACACCGTCCACCCTTGATTTTGTTATAAATTCATCAATATCAGCTTTTAATTTTTTATCAAAATCAGAATCACCTATTACGAAACCCGTATCAATAGTTTCGCCAACCAATTCGTCAATATATGTAAAACCCGGATTTTGTGAAGCTATGTATTTTGTTAGTGGTGCCTCATCAAGGAAGCAGTCTACTTGTCCAACAGAGAGAGCATACAAAACATCTGCCATTGTGTTATAGTATTTTATTGTTCCATTAGGAAAATACTTTTTGTACAATTCATCTGTGCTCATTCCAACCACAATGCCAAGGTTAACATCTTCACCTTGCAATGATCCCACGGTTGTAAAATAGCGCATTCCACCACTACTAGTATCTTTTTTTACGACTAAACAAAGAGGAAGTGTATTAGTTGGTTTTGAGAAGAGAACGCTCTGCGATCTTTCTTCTGTAACTACTATAATGTCAGCGCCAATGTCATATTTTCCACTTACAAGTCCTGGTATTATGCCAGCAAAATCTGTTACATTAATATTTAAATTAAATCCATATTCACGGCAGAATCCAGCAATCAATTCAATTTCATATCCAGATGGTTTTCCATTGTAATAATATGTACATGGACGGCCTGAACATGATGTTGCAAACTCAATTGTTTTTTCATAACCTTGAAGATCTGATATATCAACATCATAACTATTTAATTCTGGTGTTAGCCACTTTGCTTTAAGACTAGCCATGGTTCCGTCTTCTTCGATTTTGCTAATATATTCATCTAACAAAATGCGAATTTCTTCACCCCTTTGTGATTTTGGCAAAGCGAAAGCTGTAGGTGAAACATCAACAGGATCATTTATGTATGTAAGTCTGTCATTTTCGGATAAGGTAGCATATATACCAAATACATCTTGGAAGAACCCATCAACAATACCATTATTTACCGCTGCTATGACATCGCTTATGCTAGAAAAGTATAATATTTCGGCATCAGGAAAATAACGCTTTGCGTACTGATCATGTATAGAACCTGTAAGTACGCCTATTTTTTCTCCATCCCAATTCTCAAGTGTATTTGAACCTCCGGTAGTTCCGGCTGCACTTATTGGTATTAAAGCAAGAGTGAATATTGTTGCAACCAATAACAACACACCAATAACTTTCTTCATAAAAAACTCCTATATATTTCTGAGATTACTAATCATTAACAACTATTTCTTTGTTAGTTTAACACAGATTGAAACAATCCGCAATGTTTATCTAGAAACTCGTGGCAATTCGTAAACAAAAAGAAAAGCCGGACCACTTAATGTGATTCGACTTTGGCGTCCCCGAGCGGATTTGAACCGCTGGCCTATTGCTTAGGAGGCAATCGCTCTATCCAGCTGGGCTACGAGAACAATAATAAAAACTTAGAGGAGTCATAACTGACCCCTCTAGTATTTTACTATAAATTTTCTTTTTCGTCAATGATTGATTCATCAACGTTATTGTTCACAAGTTTTGTCTTGTCTATTTCGTCAACCTTTTTTGTGAAGTTCGCAACAGGTGATGTTCTCAAAGCGAGTCTACCAAATGAACTTGATTCTAAGGCTTCTGTTAATGAAGACTTATGACTCTTCTTTATTTCAACTTCATCACTCATGTTTCTACCCAAATCATCTGTATAGTAACATCTTGTGTCGACATCAAGTCCTTTTCTAACAAGGGCTCTCTCTGAAAGAGTCTTGATAAGTTCATAAAGAACTGAGAATACTGGAACCGCAATAACAAGTCCTGTAAGACCCCAGAATGTTGAGAAAATTGTCAAGGCTGTAAGAATTCCAAGTGATGTTGATTTTACTTGAGCACCAAGTATTCTTGGTCCAAGTACGTTTCCATCAAATTGCTGAATTGCAAGAATGAGGATGATAAATGTCAAACATTTAGATGGCTCAATTACAAGAATGATAAATGCTGATGGAATAGCTCCAATGAACGGACCGAACATAGGAATAACATTTGTTACACCAACTACAAGTGCGATAAGTGCTGCATATGGTATATTGAATATCAACATGAATACAAATGTTATAATACCAATAATAAGTGAGTCGAACAATTTAGCTGTGATAAATGAACCAAAACTTGTATTCAAATCACGGCAAATCTTAAAGAAAGGGTTAACTGTTGATTCTGGCAAAATTGCTGTAAATAATTTCTTAAGTTTTGCCAATACTCTTTCTTTGGCAAGTAGGAAATAAATTGCAAAGAAACAACCAATAAGTACATCTTTAACTGTAATAAGAAATGATTCGAGAAATGATGTTAACATCGGGAGCAAATCGGTAATCCAGCCATACAACTTGTCGAGCAAAGAGTCCAATTGTGCTACGATGTTTTGAACGAAATCGCCCTCAATACCCAATCTATCAGGAAGGCTTCTAATCCAAACCATGAGAGATAGTACATATCCTGGTAATTTTCCAAGAAGTTGTTGTGTGCCTTCTGCAATAGAAGGAACTACACTGTATGCAAATACACCAGCAGCCAAAAGTACAACAACAAGTGCCGATGTAACTGCTAAAGCTCTTCTTAAAATATAACGAGTTTTAACATCTTTGTTTCCACTTGAATAAGTTGTTGCATTTATTCTCTTATGTCTACTTGTTACTCTAATGATCTTCTTTAAATCTTTTTCTCTATTTTTAGATATATATGCGTTTCTCTTTTTTATTCTATCGATTTCGCGCATCTTACTTGAATACTCACGAATCAAACGACGATATTCGTTCATCTCTTCACAATATTCAACACCAATATCGTGAACTTTCTGGTAATATTCAATGTCGTCTGTTTTCTTTATTTTTTCAAGTCTACTCTTTTTTGATTCTGGTTTTACTGGTTTCTTTGGTTCTTCTGGAACAGGTGTTTCTTCCTTTAACTCTGGAATTTTATCATCTGCAGTAAGGAACGCAAACAAATCACTAAACTTTTTCATCAAAGGATTAACTAGGAATGCCAAAACAACACCATAAATAAGTGATGTGAATGCACTAGCGATTGATCTAAATACAGAAGCAACACTTTCAAGGCCAATGAATGCGAAAATAACAAACGTAAGTATTAATAATACAATCAATGCGTAAACAGCAATTTGAAAATACTTTTTATTCCACTCAAATTTCACTACTAGTTCCTCCTTTTCTTTCGCTTTCAAAAATTAAACGTTTTAATTATCAGTATTGGGACAAATTTAATCAATCAATGATTTTATTGTGCTTAAGGAACTCTGTCCTCTAAAACAAAATCTTACAAATCTTACCAACCACATAACTGGCAAAAGGAATGGCAAATATTTTAATACGTGATAATTTTGTGCCATGCTACGATATGGTAGGAAAAACAATCTTAGCATATATTTAAATCTTCCGTATTTTTTAATGCCATTTTTGATTCTCAATCTGTTTGATCCATACATTGAGCTCTTATAAATATACAATATTATCTCTTCATCAATAGAGCTTTCGTTAAATATTGAATCGATAACTTTATCTATCATTTCCACAAAATCAGTTAAGCCACTATCACGAATCAATTTGTTGTATAATTCAAAATCAAATTCGTCACCAATGCTCTTTTTTAACAGATAATAATCACCA
>JAKSVJ010000010.1 GCA_024408015.1 Clostridia bacterium | reverse complement strand
CACCAGAATAAATAATTCCGTTTTTTATATGCGTACCAAAATCATTTGCCATAATTATCTCCTTAATCAAAAAACCACTCCCCATTTAGGGAAGTGGTCAATGTTTTTAAACTTCTGCTGCCTCTGTCTCTGGTTCAGGAGTTGGCTCTGGTTGTGGTGCTGGATTTGGATTTGTCCACGATTCATTCTTATAAATTCCACCAACATTGTTTTTAGCTTCCACACAAACTGTTGCAACGTTAGCACCATTTACATACTGTCCCATGAATTTGTAAAAATTCTGAAGTGCTTCTGCTTCTGAACCGAATGTGTAAATACCGACTTTGTCAGAAGCTCCGTTGTTGTAAGTTACGAGTAAAATTACATAATATTTCATATCTATTTTCCTTTCTATTTAAAATATTATTTTTATTAATTTTCACCTTTAGCTAAATTAAATCCCAAAAATTTATATTGGTATCGATACTAATACTTTTAATATATTTTTCAACACTTTCTCTTTCTTCTTTTGTTGCATATCTCATATAATCACCTCACTTGCACCTTTAGCACACTAGAACGTGTATTTATTATATCGTTCCAAGCATTGGAAAATAGCCGTGTTAAACCAATTCCATTCATATTCTTTTGCACGTTCTATAACTTTAATTGCTTCTTTTCTTTTCATAATTTGCACCTTTAGCCAAATTGCTTAATCAAGTTTAGTAATTGTAAACTCTGTTTGCAAACTTGAGCTAGTTCCCTTTATCGTCAATGTGCCATTACTCAATGTAACTGTTGCGTTACCATTACTCGCTTTTACGATTTCTTTTAGCTGGTTGTTTTCGACAATGTATATTGTTGCTCTTTTTGTTGTTGTTGTAAAAAGCATACAAGCTGCAACTAGATATGTTTTTGTTTTATCAAGTGTATATTTTTTTGTTGCGTTATTATATAAAAGAACATCATCTAACAACGTTGCATTACTAAAATTCTTAAAAGGGGTAACTGAATCTGCACCTACCTTAAAATAACCATAGTTTCCGTCTGCATCTATACCGAACCTCAAACCGCCAAAATTTCCCAATTCGCTATCAACCTTAGTCTGCGTCCAACTTGTTCCATTTGTCGGTGTTACACCGACTTCCGTTGCTCCAATTTTCTTCCAAAGCAAATCATTGTATATGCAATAATCACCCACGTCATAACTTTTAGTCGGTGAGTATTTATCAGAAATAAATCTGGAAGCAGAAGCATTGCCAGCTTGTTTGAGAAGCTCGCCATCCTTTTTTATGTTTACGCTCATGTTATTTCCTTTCTGTTTCTATATTACATCTGTTTTTTTCTCTCAATATATGCAACTTCAACATTTAGTGCAACGGAAGAAGCGTTTTGCATTGATGAAACTGTTTTTATATTGGCGTACCACAAATCGCTTATATTCATTAAAAAAGCACCATAGCCTTGCCCCTCAACAACTCTTACGCCCAATATCAAGTAATCGTTTGTTGATAAACCCAGATTCAAAGAGCCAACACTAGATGTTGTTCCACTTATATATATTATCTTTGGCACATTCACGCTCAACTCAGCAACCGCACTTGCACCAGCTATATCATCAGCACTCTCACTCGCAACGCACTCTGCAACAGTAGAGCAAATCTCAGAGTCATAATCATCCGTAATCATAACTACTGTTCCATCTGCAATATTATCTTTCTGTGCTTCATACTCGGCTCTTGTTCCGCTCCAAACACCAGTAGAACGTCCAGCAAGTTCTTTCAATGATTGCGTACTAGCATTATGTATATTTACACTCATAATTTTCCCTTTCTTACTTAATTTGCGCATTTATATAATTAACAAGTTTTTATTTGTCTACATATACAAGTCTTGCACTAATTGAAGTTGAAGCAACCGCACTTTGGTTCGGAACAGTTCTAACAATTACAGAAAATACATTGGAACTATTTCTATAAATCTCATAACTTCTGTTTTCGGTTGTTAAATCATATGCACAAATCGGTAATATATTATCAAGTGATTTCCCAGTGCTTAATGTTCCATTGGATGAAGTAGTTCCAGTGAAATCAAAGAATTTAATCTGTTTTAAACTTCCGTTCAGTTCCTTAACCGCATTTGCTCCAGCAACATTATTAGGGTTTGTATTACTTACGCAATCCGCTACTGTTTGGCATATGCTACTATCATAATCGTCTGTTATATATACGATTGTGCCATCGGCAAGCGTGGATTTAATTGCTTCATACTCGGCTCTTGTTCCGCTCCATTCGTTACCACCACCGCCTTGTACTTCTTCATTTACCCATTCACCATCTTTATAAACAAGGGCTTGTTTGTTCTGTGGATTCTCAATGTTTACGTCTGAAAGTGTATCAAGCGATCCACCACCAGTTTCAGGCTTCCAGTCTGTAATAAAATATTCGCCTTGTTTCTTTTTGTCTTCTGGAAGAGCGTCATACTCAGCTTTTGTTAACTCTGTGGGTTTTGCGTCTTTTCCATCTAAAGCAAGTGCAATAACTTTGTTTTGCACTGGATTTTCTGATTCAAAAGAAATTTCATCATCAATAGGTGCTACAACAACTGCACCAGTAATTGAACGCCCACTAGCATCGTGAGCAGTAGTGCCTTGTAACATATTATCAGCACTAACAGTATCGGATGTGAGGTCAATTAAGACCTCATCACCCAGAATAACTTTATTTGTATCAGGCATTTAAGTTACCTCTCTTTGTCAATTATTCTCCACAAACAGTTACTGTATAACCACCAGCAGCATTCATTTGTCTTGTCACTGGAACTGCTGATATCTTAACTTGAGACAAATAGTCATATCCCTCATCAGGAAGAATTGTTTGCTCTGCAAGCGTAGGAGTTGCAGTTTTTGCTTGAGCGGTTACACCCTCACCAGTATATGTACCAGTAACGCCAAGAATTTGAACGCCATCTTTAATATTTGAAGCAATGATTTTGCTACTTTCAACATCATCAAGGCTTACTGTACCAGTACCATCATGGTAACCAGATGGAATTGTGTAAGGTGTTGTCTTACTAGAAATCTTTCCTGACACTTGACCATTGTTTGCCATTGTACCAGTTACTTTTTTGCCAGCTACATAAGCAGTTCTATCAAATAAAATATCTCCGGCAATTGCAGTTGCGTCTTTTGTATCTGCGTCAAATGTATTTGTACCAACGTATGACTCACCATCTCGACCATGGAATTTCTTTCCCTTTGCGACATCAGAAGCAACAACATCATCAAGAGTTAAGTCCAAGATTACTTCGCTACCAATAATAATTTTATTATTTGCCATGTTTATTTACCCCCTATGCTATGGTAATTGTTGTTCCGTAGCTATTATGCGTTCTAGCTACTGGAATTGATAAAATATCAACATCCTTTCTCATGGATGTGTTTTTTGTTTTTAATTGTTGGGCATCTAATTTTGGAGTAACTACATAACTACCTTTGTAATCAGGTAGTTCTCCACCACCGCCCTCTCCAACGATATCGAAAGAGAATTCGAATTCTATTGGTTTGTTATATTCATTGAAATTTGCTTCAACCATTAGATCACCTCATCCCACAAAAGACCATCGATATTGCCAGACTTGATATCGCTTGCAATTCTTTGGCCGCTCTTTGTGACCGCTCTGATTTGAATACTTGCCATCCCATCTCTAAACTGAAGAGTTTCTTCTTCTGTAATCGGAACAACCAGTACATCATCGTCAACAGTGATCCTATCATTTTCAAATGTCAGCAAATAATCGTCTTGAGCAATTGTAATGTACCAACTTAATACATCTTCAGTACGCAAGCCAAGAATTTTTACATGAAGTGTAGGTGTTGTACCTCGTATCATGCGTTCACCGCCTTTCTATTGAAAAAGGAGTGGTTTTCACCACCCCCTTAATTCGGAACATATACCTCTACTATTTCTCCGTTTTGTGCCATTGTTTTTGCGAATCCAATCGGTTGATTCAGATTGTCATGTTTTTTCACTTTGTTTCGTGCTTCTGAAGAAAAATTGTAGTTTTCATCAACGTATAGCTTACTTAGGTTTAAATTGGTATACGAACTTCCACTAACATTAGCAATTTCTATCAAATCATCATTTTGCCTTGTAGCGTATCTTTTGTTGTATGCGCCAATTTTAATTTTATTTTTTTCAAAAATATTTTCTCCGTCATACATATATAAAATAGTATAACTATTTGTAAATAAAACAAAACAATTTTCATCGTATCTTGAAATTCCACAAATAGTTCCAAGACTAACATCTACTTGAGATAATTTTTCCATTGTTTCTAAATTAAACAATGTTATACTTTTGCCTGAAGTATATACAATTACATTCTCATACAATCTGCAAGAATAATCTATAGATACATCAAGTGTTCTTGAAGAAACAGTAGACTCATAATTATCAATCTCAAATTTTCTAACCGAATTTCCGTAAATTTCAGATGAATATGTATCGTCTATTTGATATGATTGTCCAAAATATTTGATAACAACGGAAGAAGAACTAAGTGTAATTGCGCTTGATATTGTGACGCTTCCATCGCCATTTAAGGTAATTGTTCTGTAGTAATATGTTGTTGAACTATATTTAGAACTATACTTTATGATTGCTTTTTGAGAACTTATTGCGTAAATAGATTGTAAAACGTGTGTATACCCTCTTTCATACGCCAAAATAGTGACGGATTGCTTTTCTATTAAATCTGTGTAATCTTCATTCGTTTCTAAACGCTTCAAAATAATAGCTTGATCGTCTCCAGTTTGTATAACAAGAAATATATATCCACCAAAAACCAACAGATTATCCATATTAGAATAACATATGTTCCCAACATAAGTTGCTCTTTCGTTTAATTGATTATCAATTATAGATATTCTATTCAGCAATCTTTCTGAAGAACCCATGTTTGGGCATATTTTTGCAACAGAATATTCATTTGAAAGAGGTAAAATATTGATTCCATGAGTTGTTGAAGTGTATCCAACTTGTTTTGATACAGTATCATAGGCAATGTTGACAAAATCACCTTTTTGAACAGTTCCATCAGCAATAAACTCAACTACATCTCCAAAAACTTCTCCACCGCCACCAATTGCTACGTTAGTCTTTCCTCTCATTCTTACACCACCCTTACTCTAATAGATGCGTACAATGTTTTCTCAGGAGTTCTCTGAATAGAAATAATTAAATATCCATCATAAGTTTCAACTTCAGGGAATGAGTTTGTAGCTGCTTCCATTGTTTCTGATGTGAAATAAACATCAGCCAAACTGCTTGCAGTGATTCTGGAATCATCAATTCTGCACTGCATATTAGAGAATGATAACGAACGTTTATTGGCAAGAATAAAATCTTTCGAAAATTCGTCTGATATTCCGGCGTTCTCTGCATACGCAACTCTCTTGTTGCTATCCCTTGTATTATCAACATTGCCAAGTCCTAATTGTGACGCGGTAACACTATGTGGATTACTTTTATCTGCAATATGATTGTTAATATCTAATTGGTTCGCATTTACTTGCTCGTTTGTTTTGTTTACATCATTTGCATTAAAATTATCTCCTTGTTGGATGTATTCAGTAACATCCTCAAGCGAAATTGTGTCATCGGAATTATTTATCATCCGATATTTTCGTGATCCATCTACAATGTCATTTTTGTAATCAATTTTTAATGCCATTAGATACCCCTTTCTATACATTTATTCCTTTTAATCCACCAAGTCTGAGTGGATATCGATATTTGGCTTTAATATACCCTTGAACAATTTTGCCCATTCTTTCAATTGCCTTTTCCAAGCGATTTAATTCATCGCTTTTAATAAATGGGGCGTTTTCTCTGAAAGTCATTTTTAAGCCGTATTGTTCTGAAAGAAGATGTGAATTTAATAAATCTATATTGTTTTCAAACGCATTAAAAAAATCAACATTCCAAAAACTTTCAAAACTCGTTATTTCATCGCCCATTGAGTCAATATTAAATTCTTTTGACATTTCGTTGGTATATTGATGAATATAAAGAATGTTGTTTCTAATTCTATTGAAATCTTCTATATTGAATTTGTCTGTTGACACCCAGTTTGTTTTTGGTTGAATCCATTCCATCAAACCACCACCTTTCTAGCTTTCATATCTCCCGACCAAGCACCATTAAAAGATAATTTGTTTTGATATCCCCTGATATTTGCTAGTTCACCAGATTTCAATTCCATGTAGAAAAGGTCGTTAGCGTCAATTCTCGGATCGCCTCTCCAAGAAAATTCATAATTAATGCCAAGGAGAAGATAATCGGCTAACCATTCTTCAAGTTCTTTTGCTTGCAAATCATTAGAAATTAACGGATTGTTCCAAGTTTTTTCAATTCCATTTATATTGTGTTGAACAACATATGTTTGCTTGTCATCCACATCATATTCTTTGTACGATGTTTCAATTTCTAATTTGTTAGTTGTATTTCCAGTAAGTGTGAAAATCAACCTATAACACGATGATTCTTTTATCTTTACAGTTCCGCTTCCACTTATGTTTCTAATCGAGTAGTCATAACAAGCGTTTGAGAAATAAATTGCGTGTTCACCATTTTGTATATTCTCGAATTTTGTTGTTGATGTTTTTACAACACTGTTTTCCTTGAACATTGTTTTTCCAATTACAAAAGATTTTATTTTTTCGTCTCTTGTGATTGTAGGTGACTCTGACATCATATTTCTTTCAATTGTATAGTCTGTAGGTGCGCCAAAAAGTATTTTATCAACTGTAATTCTGTCGTTTCCTTGTCCTTTTAGAAACTCTATTTCCATATAATCAAAAGAATTCAATTGCCTACCATACGAAAACATGACATTTGGATTTTCGATAATTATATTTTCAACCGACGCTCCATTTGCAAAAGTTTTGATTGCAAATGTTCTTGGAGCATTATTCCTAAAAACTATATAAAAATCCGACGGACTGTAGTCAGCTTCCATTTTGACGGAAATTATTGGATTTTTTGTAAAATTACCATCGCTATCAGATATTTCATAACTTACATATCCAACATTTGATACATCGCCATTTGCAAATAATAAGTCAGAATCGCTCAACGAAGAAAAACCTTTTGATTGAATTGCGTAAGCAACCTTAGGTTTATCGTTTCCAACGTTTGCTACGTTTGACAATTCATATTCGCCATTCGCACTTACTTCATACTTGGGAATAAAATCACTTTGAATTACAATCGTTCCATCGCGATCCTCATACAAAGCACATCTGCAAGCGTTTGCAATTATTTGTAATGCTTCTGTGTGACTTACTGCTGGAATAGGATTGTAAATGATTACATTTCTAAGGTATGCGTCAATGCGGTATTTGGCGATTTCAGCGTCTAAAAAAACTTCTTCGGCTAATTCATAGGCTGAAATTCCATTAGGCTTAAATTCGCCCTTGTAGTAAGTTCCTGACATATAATCAAATATGTCTGTACTTTTAAATGTTGCGTCCTTGTCCGTTGCGCTCCATTCTTTCAAATGGGTGATTGTTTCTGGCAACCACTCAATATTTCCATTACCATCAACATCATATCCAAACGAAACCTTTACTTCTTGCCCCTCTTCAAAAAACGCAAATGCCGAATTGTCATTATCTGGATTAAAGTATTGGTCATAGTTTGCAACAACTATTTCAACATCAGAACTTGGTATAGAATCTGATATAGCAGATACATAATCATTTTGGTTATAAGAAATAGTGTTTTCGTTTGTGAATGTATTTGCAATTCCCATCATAAAACTATAAATACGGAGTCTTGAGTTTTCTCCATTTTTCATTTTTTTAGGAATTATTTCCAAGTGTGTAACATTATGCAATCCAAGTTCTGTTGAGAATATTTTGTTCTTGTTATCTGTAAAGTTTAATACTTCATTTCCGTTTGATATTTCAAAATCAATCGGATAATTGTCTCCAAAATCTATTGTAAAACCAATAACATCATATGATTCATCAGAAGAAAAAGAAAAAACTGCTTTTTCCATAAAGTTACTTACAACAATACCATTGTTGTAAAATTCTGCTGCTGATCCGTTTGATGGTAAAAAGTACATATTGCCATCTATAGTCGAAAAGTCATTTTCGCAAGTAGCGTATACTTTTGCTTGCTTTTCGTTTTGCAACACTTCCGTATTTGCAAAATAAGTAATTTCAGTTTCATCGGATAATCGTATATTTTTTTGTGCATCCGAATTAACAATACCAATTAATATTTTAATGTATCCTCTATTTCGACCAATCCCTTTCATGGAATCTTTATATTCTTGCGATACACTTTGCATTTCTACCACCCACAATCTATAAGGTTTACCGACAAGACTTCATCTTGCGTAACTTCGTGTGTATACTTGTCAACAGACAAAGGCTTTACTGTAATATCGCCATGATACATCATGACTGTATTTGTACCGCCGGTTCTACAATCTTGAAAAGTAACTGGTACAAAGAATGGTTCAAGTGCCTTAATGATCCTAATTCGTTCGTCAGGCTTTAATCCAACCCATTGAAGAGTGTCTAATTTAACAACTTCTCTACCAACTTTCTGACCAACAACTGCATTGTTCAGATTACGTCCGGCATCTACCGCAGTGCTTAAAATATATTGAAATCCATATTTTGGACATGGTAAATCATATCCATTTACATTTAAAAAAGATGATTGTGCCATGTTTTCACCTCATTAAAAAACTCTAGGCGGTTGTTACACCACCTAGAGTATAATTGTTAAAATGCGTATCCGTTACGCGCTTTTCTATTGTCATAAGCAGTAACAATTTCTCTACCATCAATAGAAACCTTGCTTCCTTGCTTAACCGCACTAATAAGTTCTGTGAGCAATGCTTCTTCTCTGCTTGATGCATCGTTGCTTGCTCGTAAGAATGCGTTGTATGTAGCTTGTTCAATACCAGCGATAATCTGCTCGTTATTAGCTACCGCAGTCTTACCATTGCTGAATTGTCCTACCAACTCATTATGGTTAGCAAAGAACAATCCATCTTCAGGGAAACCACCAGTTGCATATGCTCTTACGTTGTAACCCTTTGTTGTATAAGAAGAACTTACATTGAAGTTCATTGAGTCTTTTAATGTTTGGATATTTTTAATTGCTCCACTTATCCAATCACCAATTTTGTCCATAGCACCAGTTATATCTTTTTGAAGTTCTCCGACAATACCTGATACTTTACTCTTCATGTTTCCAACGCCATCGCCAAATTTATCAGCTAGTGTCTTACCAAAGTTGTAAAGGTCTGTGCCGAGTTTGGGGAAGAACTCTGATGCTTCTCTTGATATATCTTCCCATTTCTTACCAATAGCCTCTTTCATATTGTTGAATGCTTTTGGTGTCTCTTCTCTGATTCCGCGTAACCATGTATCTTTCTTTTCGGAGAAATCTTTTACAAAATCAGCGAAATTCTTTTTCATGTTGTCAACTCTTGTAACAACTTCTTGCTTTACGTTTTCAAAAGCGTCTTTTACATTTGGGAAAATGTTGGCAACCCAATCTTTTGTAGCTTGAATGTAAGGATCAGCAAAATCTGTGAAGTTCTTCTTAACTTCGCCCCACTTCTTTTCGATTTCAGAACGTACATTTTCAAGTCCTTGACTTGCTTTATCCTTAACACCATCTGCCCACTCAAGAATTTGTGGCATATAGTTGTCTCGGAATGTTTTAAATCCGTTCTTTACGTCATCCCACTTTTGCGCTACCAAATCGACCGCTTCACGAAGATTTGTTTCAAGGTCATCCCATTTATTAGATGCCCAATCAGCAATCTTGCCTTTGAAATCGTCAACCATGTCTTTGGTCTTGGATTTGATTGTATCCCATTTCTGTTCAAGACCAGTTCTGAGATTTTCTGCCTTGTCGGTAATTTTTTCCCATCCAGCATTAATCCACTCACCAATCTTTTGTTTTGCATCCTGAACCATTTGAGCGGTTGTTGTCTTGATTGTGTTCCATGCGTCTGATACTGCGGTTTTTGTTGTGTCCCAAACCTCAGCAACGCCACTACCAAATCCAACAAGTTTTTCAGCAATGCCATCAAAGAATGAACCGATATCTTCAACAAATCCGCTTATCCATTCTCCGATTTTTGTAAAGAAATCTGATAATCCTTGCCAAAAGATGTCAAAATTTTCAATAAATCCATCTTTGATTGTTTGAATTATCATAATTCCAAGGTCATATAATTTACCTTTTCCTTGGTTTCCAATTCCGAAAACTTCACAAAATGTAGACCAAAAACTTCCAAAGAAATTATCTAAAGCACCTTTGATAAACTCGTATGGTTTCTTAAATACATCTACTATAGATTCGACAATCTGTTTTCCAAGGTCTGACCATGAGAAATTGTCTAAATCGGTCTTAAGTGTTTCCCACCAGTTTTTCCAAGGTGTAACTATGTTTTGATTAATAATCTCAACACATTTATTCCATTTTTCTTCAAGAACCGCTTTTATTTCATCAAAGTGAAGTGCTATTTCTTCTACAAGTACTGCAACACCAACACCAATGGCAGCAAACGCTGGATTTGCACCTAGGAAAACTGCTCCAATTCCAATCGCAATAGCACTACCAATCATTTTTCCTTGGTCTTCCCAGTTAATTCCATTTTTCAACTGGTTTGTGAATGAGTCAAAATTTACTTTTAATCCAACTCCAATTATCAGACCGCCAGTAACAAATTTCGCATATTCTCCGACTTTACTGAGCAGTCCACCCATTCCAGTACTTACTTTTCCGATTTCTTTTGTTGCAACTTCAGCACCTTTTGTTTCAAGTTCGATTGTTTTCTTTCCAACAAGTTTTCCAATCAACTCTCTTAATGTGTTAATACCACCAAAAACGCCCTTTGCAATAGTACCAAGGAATGATAACTTATTAGCAATATCACCGATTACTTTTGATACAATTGAAAGTCCTTTGAATAAGATAAGTGCTTTAAATATCTTCTCAATCAAATCAGCGATATCTTCAGCAGTAAGTGTCATTGCCCAATCATGGAACTTCTGAACCAAGTCTTGGAATGTGCCACTATTCATAAAGTCAGCAACTGTATTTGCAAGCCTTTCAATTGCAAGTACAACACCATCAAGGAATACTTCCCCGATGTGTTCAAGTGCTTCCCAAACAAGATGTAAATTCTTTTGAAGCTTTTCCCAATTTATTTTCTTTAGGAAATCATCAAATACTTTTAATAAGTTTGGTAATGTCACCTCAATAAAATGCTCTACCAAAGGTTCAACCAATGTTTTATTAAAATCTTCCGCAATCTTTCTCACATACTGCATTTTGTCTGCTATTGTTCCAAGCAAATCTGCCAATGCTTCAAATAATGGAACGAAAGATAAATCTTCTTTTGCCCATCTTGCCCATTCCGCAGTAATGTTGTCTATTCCTTTCCAAACTTCAAGAATGAAATCTCTGATTGCTTCAAGTATTCTTAAGCCGTTATTAGCATGATTCCATGCTTCATCAACTTTCTCTGCAATGTTTCCAATAAACTGGAATATATTACCTAGAGAAGCAAATATATGTTCAAATATCTCTTCGGTTTTAGGTTGATTCCAAACAATCGCCCAATCCCTTGCAATATCTTTGACCAAGTCTCCAATATTCTTAAGCATTTTGCCGAATGATTCTTTAACATATTATCCTTGTGCTTCCCATGCTTCTCCAATAGGTTTGAATGCACGTTTTGCCCACGCCTCAATATCGTCTGCAATTCGTTCAG
>JAKSVJ010000001.1 GCA_024408015.1 Clostridia bacterium | reverse complement strand
TTTTCTATCGTTTGTGCTTCTTCCTATAGGGTAATCTAAAGTTAAATTCTCTTTTATGTTACCCAAAGCTATAGCGTGATACACTCTAGAAACATCATGGCTTTTTATTTGTTCCGATAAAGCTACATGAGCAAAATCATTTTTGGCAACAACTAATAAGCCACTCGTCAATTTGTCAATACGATGAACAATTCCAGGACGCATTACACCGCCAATTCCCGATAATGAATCTTTGCAATGGTATAGTAACGCATTAACTAAAGTTCCATCATAGTTTCCAGCAGCAGGATGAACAACCATTCCCTTAGACTTGTTTATAACGATCAAATCATCATCCTCATAAACAATGTCAAGAGGTATATTCTCAGGCTTTACCTCCAATGGTTCTGGCTCCGGTTCAATGACTGTTATAATGTCGCCCAAACAAACCTTATAGCTCTTTGAAACAGTCTTATCGTTTACTAATACAGAGCCATCCTCAATCAACTTTTGTAAAAATGATCTTGTATATTCCGAGTTTTCTGATATTAAAGCATCTATTCTTAGACCAACATTATCCGACTGAACTGTTATTGTCATTTTCCGATTCTTCTTTTACCTTTTCATTTTTTTCTTTTTTCTTTGTATCAACAAAAATAGTCTTATCAAAGAAAATAATATACACTATCAATAGCGCAGCACCAACTGTAACGCAACTATCAGCTATGTTGAAAATTGGAAAATCAAAGAAAGAGAATTCAATGAAGTCTGTTACAGAACCAAGTAAAACTCTATCAATCAAATTTCCCAATGCACCGCCCAAAACCAATGATAAGGCAATACCGAACATGCGCTGTGATTTACGATATTTGTATATGAAATATGGGATAATACAACAAGCAATTATTGTAATAACAATAAAAATCCAACGTTGTTCACTTAGCATTCCCCATGCTGCACCCTCATTTCGAATATATCGAAAATTGATTATGCCTTTAATAAAATCCCTAGTTTCATTAAGACTAAATGTATTCATAACAATTATTTTGGATGCCTGATCCAAAATAATGCTAGCAATAATAATTACAATAAATAAAACCATAACTTTTACTTAACTGGCTTTTCGGTTGGAATTCCTGCGTCAATATCTAATACCAACTGAATTCCATCTTCGGCAGCAAATTCTTTTGCATCCTTCTTTTCGTATTCTTGAAGCATCTCAATTACACTGATTGCTTTATTTTCTTGAGTTGAACTAATCTTTTCATCCAACTGAACAAATTTCTCATTGCCATCTTCAACAACAAGTTCAGCCTCTTTTTGAGTATCAACACTAGGCTCAACTTTTACTTCAGCTTTTGGAGCAGTAGTTGGCTCAACTTCAGAAACATTGATACCGTATTCAACAACAATTGTTTTCTTAAGTGAAGAAACAACTTCATCCACATAAGCATCCGCAGTCATTGTGTCGTCTGGATTATCAACTTGCAATTTTTCTATCATCTCTATGTGAACTCTATATTTTTCAAACAATTCACTCTTGAACAAAACTACCTGTTTTTTCATCTCTTCAAGAAGCGCTTTTTGTTCATTAACCTTTTGTTTGAAGTTCTTAAGAATAGCATCACAGTTTGACTTTGTTGTAAACAAAATCTTATCTGCATTTTCATATGCAGTTTGAATAATTTCGTTAGCTTGCTTTTTTGTATCTTCAATGTTAAGGTTCATTTTTAAAAGCTCTGTCAAAGTTTCCTCTGTATCAGCGAGCTTTCTCTCAACATCATCTTTTTCTGCCTTTATAGCTTCTATTTTTTCTTCAAGTTTCTTCACTTCTGAATTAACTTGAATCTTTGAATAGCCAAATGGCACACTTATAAATTTTCGATTTTTTGTGCTCATAATTTATTCCTTCAAAAAACGGATCGACGGTAAAACGTCGATCCGCCAAAGTTTCACTGTTTGGTGAATGTAAGATTTGTTATTACTTAATTAGCTAATTGTGTCTGTGCTTGGCATTTCAACAACAGTTTCAGGATGGATAACATTCTGTTTCTGCTCGCTGAGTCTCATCTGATCGCCAGATACATCAACGTTTTGTGGAGTGATAACAAATGTATTAGCAGCAACTCTCTTGAGTTGTCCGCCGATTGAATAAGCAACACCTGACAAGAAGTCAATAATTCTTCTAGCTGTTTCCTTGTTAGTAGCTTCCAAATTAAGAACTACTGTTCTATGTGCGATAAGGTGATCTGCAATCTGTGTAACGTTGTCATAACGTTCTGGCTTAACTACTTTAAGTTCAATTGATGGTGAAGAAATAGCAATTCCAGAATTTGTATTTATTTTAGACTCTGAGATTTCATCGGCAATCTCTTCTTCGTCGTCCAATGCATATTCTTCTGTCTGAAGTGATTCGTCTTCAACCTCTGTTGTAACAAGATCTTTTAGGCGATTAAAAAGTCCCATAATATTCCTCCAAATTAACATATACTTAGATACAAATTTAGTATATCATATGCATCTAAATAATGCAAACTATTTTTTATGTATTTTTTTCATTTTTTTGAGTAATCTCGTGGACCAAATATACCACTACCAATTCTAATCTCTGACGTTCCACACTCAAGTGCCTCAAGATAGCTATTACTCATACCCATTGAAATCATCGGTTTATCGACGTCAGGATAAACTCTTGAAAATTCTTCGAGCAACTCTCGTGTTTTCATGAAAAATGGTATGTATTCTTTTGTATTCTCAAGAACTGGACCCACGGTCATAAGTCCAATAGGCTTTATGTGTTTATATTTTTTCAGTTCCTCAAACACCTTTTTTGCTTCAGATGGCAAGACGCCACTTTTTTGCTCTTCTTCAGCTATATTTATCTCGATAAGTGATTTTATACAAATGTCTTTTTTGGTCGCTTGCTTCTCAATTTCGTCAGCCAAATGCAAACTATCCAGCGATTCAATCAAATCAACTTTGTCAATAATATATTTAACCTTGTTTGTCTGTAGATGACCAATAAAATGGATCTCACAATTACTATTTCTCAACAAATCATAGTGTTCTAGCAATTCTTGAACGTGATTTTCCCCCACAAGTTTCACACCACAATCATTGATAGCATAATTAATTTCTTCAAGAGAGCGAAGTTTTATAACTGCACATAATTTAGAATTGCTGTCGCTTGCAAGTTTGTTAAACTTCTCAATATTAGCCTTTATAGATTCAAATTCAATCATTGTTCACCTGCAACAATCTCGTCGATTACTTTACAAACGTCAACAAACAAGTCTTCCCCGTTTTTGTAATCGTCCACATAAAACCTTATTCCAGTATCTTTGTTAAGCCAAGTTAGCTGTCTCTTAGCATATCTTCTTGTAGCTGTTTTTAAAGTCTCTACAGAATCTTCAAGAGAAGCTTCTCCATATATGAATGGAAGTATTTCTTTATATCCAATTGCCTGTGATGCTGTGCTATTATTTTCAAAAACATGTCTTTCATTTAATGAACTTGTCTCAGATACCAAACCTTCAGTAATCATCTGGTCAACTCGGGCATTTATACGATTGTATAAAACATCTCTATCATGAAAATCCAAGATGATTTTTGTTACTTTTCTCTTTGGATTAGAGTCTGCTTTTCTATCCCATTCAGTTTTAGTCATGCCACTAGTTTTGCAAATCTCAATTGCTCGTATAACACGCTTTACATTGTTTGCATGAATGTTTTCTGCAGCTATAGGATCTAATTCTTCTAGCATCTTATGAAGAGTTTCATTTCCATTCTCATCAGCAATTTTTTGAAGTGAGTCTCTAAGCTCTGTATCAGCTCCATTATTTGAGAAATCTCTATCATTTATATAGCTGTCTAAATATAATCCAGTTCCACCACAAATGAATGCATTCTTATTATCTTTTAATATTCCATCAATTTCTAAAGCTGCTCTATTAACAAAATCTGCTGTGGAATATTTTTCATCAGGATCACATATATCAATCATGTGATGAACAACTTCTTGTTGTTCTTCAATAGATGGCTTAGCTGTTCCAATATTCATGTCTTTATATATTTGCATAGAGTCAAATGACACAAGTTCGCCATTATACTTTTTGCATAGTTTTAAAGTTAAAGAACTTTTTCCCGAAGCGGTAGGTCCGGTTACAGCAACAACGAATGACATAATTACCTCTTACTTAATGAGCATTGCATCTCCAAATGAGAAAAACTTATATTTGTTATCAATAGCTTCAGCATATGCTTTAGCTACATACTCTTTTCCTGCCAAAGCAGAAACAAGCATAATCAATGTGCTTTCAGGCAAATGGAAGTTAGTGATAAGAGCATCAACCATTTTAAATTTATATCCAGGATAAATGAATATTCCAGTGTCATCTTCCATTGCTTTAATAATACCATTTTCATCAGTAGCACTCTCGAGAGTTCTACATGATGTTGTTCCAACGGCAATTACTCTTTTGCCGTTTTTCTTTGTTTCATTTATTATCTTAGCGCTTTCCTCACTCACTGAGAAAAACTCACTGTGCATTACATGTTCAGTTATACTGTCAACTTTGACCGGTCTAAAAGTTCCGAGACCAACATGTAACATTACAGGCACGACATTAATGCCCTTTTCCTTTATTTTTTCAAGTAATTCCGGAGTAAAATGAAGTCCCGCTGTTGGGGCAGCTGCACTACCAAGTTCTCTTGCATATACAGTTTGATAATCATCATTGTTTTGTAACTCTTCAACTATATATGGTGGAAGTGGCATTTTACCGATTTCGTCAAGAATGGAGTATAGAGTTTTTCCATTTGAACGATCATAACTAAATTCAACTATACGATTGCCATCATCAACTATTTCTTTTACTGTTGCAGTTAAAATGCCATCACCAAATGACACAACGGCGCGTTCTTTTAGTCTTCTTCCCGGCTTTACCAAAGTTTCCCATGTATCGAGCGATTTTTGTCTTAATAAGACGAATTCACAATTTGCACTCTCTTCGCCATCAACAATTTTTCTTCCGTAAATTCTCGCAGGAATAACTTTCGAATCATTGATGACCAATGTATCTCCTGGGTTTAAATAATCAATAACATCAGAGAAAACTTTATGTTCAATTGACTGATTGCTTCTATCTAAAACCATAAGTCTTGCGCTATCTCTTTTTTGATATGGATGCTGCGCAATTAGTTCTTGTGGCAAATCAAAATTAAAATCTGACGTTTTTAAATCAGTCGGTTTTAAATCATTCTTAATCAATTTATATTCTCCTTATTCTCATGCTACCCCAGTAATGAGTGGTTGTTTTTCCTGTTTCGTCTTTTATGACAAGTCCACACTTATCATCAATATCTACTACATGGGCGAAATATTTATTTTCATCATCAATGATTTCAACATCATGTCCAATTAAATACGAACGGTTTTTATATTCTTCAAATGAACTCTTTAAACCGGTCTCATAATAATTTGAAAAATACTTCAAAAATTGTTCGACAAATTCATCTTTCTTTTTGGGGTCTCCACTTTCAAGAATGCCGCCTGCTATTTTTTTAACATCACTTGAAAAATCATTAATTGGTTCAAATATATTAACACCTATTCCAAGTATAACGAAATCCATATTTCCTTCGCGTGTGAATTGTGATTCAGCCAATATTCCGCAAACTTTTTTGTCATTCACAAAAATATCATTGACCCATTTTATTTCGGCCTTTTTATTAGAAATGTCTTCTATAGCTTTAGCTGCAGCACAAGCTGATGCTACCGTAATATATATTGCTTCATTTGATGGCATTGTTGGTCTCAACAGGATTGACATATATACGCCAGTGTTCATCGGTGATTCAAACGATCTACCCATTCTTCCCTTGCCGGCTGTTTGTTCATTGGCTATAACGACTGTCCATTCTTTAGCACCATCTATAGCCATTTTATATAGTTCGGTATTAGTTGAACCTATAGTGTCATATCTAATAATATTGTATTTATCTATCATTAAATTATCGTCCCAAAACATGTACAAAGTCGGCATTGCTGCCGACTGAATTTTATCTTCTTTGTAATTTTTGCTTTCTTACATCAGTTCCATTGAATAAGCAAATCTCAAATTCGCCAAACAATCTAGATACTATTCTATCGGAATATCTTTCAAGCAATTCTTCTTTTTTTACATTTGTTGAAATGAGCATACTCTTATCGTTAATTATTCTTGTGTTGATAAGATTGTATAACCAAGAAACTGTGAATTGATTTGTTACTTCTGTGCCCAAGTCATCAATAATTAGCAAATCACACTCGAAATATTTCTTGGTGTCAACAGCTTCGCCTTTATTAAACTGCTCTTTCTCAAATGCAGAGAAAATATTTTGTGAGCTTTCGTAAACCACGTTATATCCCTTATCAATTACTGATTTTGCAATTGAGCTAGACAAATGTGTTTTTCCAAGGCCTGTTGTTCCCATAAACAACATATTGTGTGTGTTTTCAAGATCAAAAGATTCAGCATATGACTTTGCTCTTTGAAGATTATCTTTCATAATCGCCAAATCGTCACCATGATAGAAATCCAATGAGAAATTATCAAAACTTTGTTTTGAAATGAGTTTTCCCATACCACTAGTTTCGTATCCAATCAACTTCAAAGCATTCTTAAAACAATCACACATTGTTCCATCTTTTAAATATCCAATATCTGAACAACGTTTGCATTCATAATGAGGTGAATCAAAATCTTTTGGGAGTCCTGCAGTAATCAAAATTTCTTGTCTTTTCCTAACAAGGGCTTGTGTTTCCTCTTTTAGGTCATTGATTCTTTTGTCCAAACCTTCTCTACCTTTGACTGATTCTGAAAAAATCTTAAATGCGGTAGATTTGAGTTCGCCATCTATTGCTTTGAGCTCTGGAAATATCAAATATAATGATTCCTTGCGTTCATCAGCAACTGATTCAGCATGTCTTCTTTTTTCACCGAATTCATTCATAACACGGCTAACATTAGAACCATTTAGTGACATAGATTTTATCCCCTTTGTAATTAATTCTCGCTATTTTTGCCTCTAGCAACGGCATCATTAAAGAATTCATCAAGATCAAATCCTGGTGTTTTTGCACCGCCTTTTGCTTTTGATGTACTCGTTTTATATTTAGCTTTAGATTCTTCAACCTGCTCCGGTGTTTCAATACTAGACATAATCCAATTGTTCAAAATTGCATTCATATATGCCATGTTTGGTTTTTGAGTATTTGCAATCATCTCATCGAATGCTTTTTTGATTAAATCGTCTGATATATTCCAGTCGTTTGACCAAGTAGAAATAAACTGTTTTTCTTTATTTGTTAGTTCACGTTCACCAAAGCCAAACAATTTTTTTACCAAATATTCCATATCATGAG
Organism: Clostridia bacterium; assembly: GCA_024408015.1. Taxonomy (GTDB): domain Bacteria; phylum Bacillota; class Clostridia; order Oscillospirales; family CAG-272; genus RGIG6816. The sequence goes on along the minus strand of JAKSVJ010000001.1, from coordinate 22,720 downwards.
ACTTATTATCTTTTTCTAGATATGCCTCAAGAGAGTCTATTGTTGTTATACCTTTATCATGTAAGTTCAAAGCTGTTTTCTCAATGAATCTCATTGAAACCTTGTTATAATTTGCAAAATGAGCACATAACAACAAGATATAATCTGCTCCAAGAGCTAGTTCTCTTCTCATATAAATAATGGAACTTACTTCACTAAAAGTGAATGTTTGAATTCCAAGAATTTCCCCACATCTAACCTTTAAAGAAGCAATTTCATTGTCAGTCTCAACAATTTTTTCAATTTCCTCTCCAGTATATGTTCTTGATGCGCCATCTGTGGGTGTAATACGTTTGCGTTTTGTGGCAGTATCACCGGATATAACACCGGCTCCTCTCCAAAATGAAATTGAATTCTTAATTTCATCAATTGTAAGTCCGGTTGTTTCGGAAATTTCATGCTCTTCGCTTCTACCAGAGCAAATAGCAATTATTACTTTTAAATCACTTTCACTAGCATTACCAAGTTTATCAATTACTGCTCCTGGTAAACTAATTACTGAATAACCATAATCAATTTTCATAAATCAACCTATAATACTTATATTTCACTAACAGCATTTGCATTGAGTGATGTATCGGCAAAATTTCCTGCTTTATACTCAAAATATGCAGCACTTCCTATCATCGCAGCATTGTCGCCACAATAACACTTCTCTGGCATATACAATTCCAATTTGTTTTTCATGCAAAACTGATTCAAAGCATCCCTAAGATGTGAATTAGCCGCAACACCACCAGCAAGAACAAGTTTCTTTATTTGTTTGTTTCTTGCAAATGCTTCCTTTAATTTCACTAAAACTGAACTTACAACCGCTTCTGTAAAACTAGCTGCAACATCAGCTTCATTAATTTCATTTTCTTTCTGTTTTTCTATGTTCAAATAATTGAGCACTGCTGTTTTAATACCGGAAAAAGAGAAATCTAATGTATCATCTTTAATTGCCGCTGATGGGAACTTAATCACAGGTTTTCCTTGGTAAGCAAGCTTATCAAGTGCCGCACCTCCTGGATATGGCATACCCATAACACGTGCTACTTTATCAAATGCTTCCCCAATCGCGTCATCTCTAGTACTTCCAATTACAGTCATATCTCTATAATCATCAACTCTAACAATTGATGTGTGACCACCTGAAGCAATCATAGCTATATATGGTGGTTTCAATCCAGGGTTTGAGATATAGTTTGCAGCAATATGACCTCTCATATGATTTACTGGTATCAATGGCTTTTTTTGTGAATATGCAAGAGATTTAGCAAAATTCACACCAACAAGCAATGCACCAATAAGTCCAGGTTCAGCCGTAACAGCGATAGCATCGATATCATCTATCGTTACATTTGCAACTTCCAATGCTTCATATGTAATTTTTGAAATCGCCTCAGCATGAGCTCTGCTCGCAATTTCTGGTACGACACCACCATAACGAGCATGTATCTCTATTTGAGAAGCAACAATGTTTGACAAAACAGCTACAAATCCATTGTCATCAAATTTTAGTACCGCTGTGGATGTTTCGTCACATGAACTTTCAAAACTTAAAATTAACATTTCTAATTCTTCCGATAATAATAATTGTACATTAAACCATCCTCAATAGGATGATCATAGTAGTTTTTTCGCGTTCCAACGTGCTCAAAACCACATTTTTCATATAATCTAATCGCTTTTTCATTGCCTTTTCTAACCTCTAGCATCATAACGCTGAGATTCAATTCTTTTCCGGCATTAATCAAAGCTTCTACTAATTTTTGCCCTATGCCAAGCTTTCTATAATCAGGTTGTACTGCAATATTACAAACATTACCCTCATCAAGAACTATATACATTTCTGAATATCCAGCAAAAACGCCATCACATTCAGCAACGAAAAAGTAAGAACAATCCTTAACTAGCATTGAAACAATTCCGTCTACAGTCCACGGATCAGCAAAGCAAATATTCTCTAACTTGTTTACTTTCTTGGCATCATCCACAGTCATTCTTCTGATTTTGATTTCCATCTTGAATAACCATCCGGATATAATAATTTTTCTATTTGATTACAAAGCTTATAAAAGCATTCCTCAAAAGCAATTGCATTGCCTTCGCACGGTGATACTATATCTTCACTGAATGAAGTTATTTTGCTTTCATATTCCTTATACATTCCGATTAATGTATTCTTAATACCCTCAGTAACACCGACCACCAAATCAGCATCCATAACCATCTCATCTGTGATATGTTTTGAACTATGAGCATTCAAAACATCCTGACTATATCCAGACTTAAGTAATATGACTCTAGAATCATAGCAAATCGGTTTTCCTTTTTCAGCATATAATCCTGCTGAATCTGCAATATAATCCTTGCCATATACCTCGTTGGTTATAATGCTTGCCATCGCGCTTCTTTGAATATTAGATGAACAAACATATAATACTTTTTTCACTATTTTACTCTTGGAACTACGTTTTCTACTGCTTCTGCTACAGGTGTAATATAATCAACATCAGCAGATTCAATCATACCTTTGTCACAAAGAGCTGTGAGATTTGGATCAATAGGCATTCTAGCAAGTACAGGAATACCATATTTTTCAGCGATAGCATCAACTCCACTCTCACCAAACACCTTGATTTCTTTTCCGCAATCAGGACACTTAATGTAGCTCATGTTTTCTACAAGACCAATTACTGGTATCTTCATCAAGTTAGCCATATTAACAGCTTTTGTTACAATCATTGAAACAAGATCCTGTGGAGATGTTACTATGATGATGCCATCAACTGGAATTGACTGGAATACTGTTAGTGGAACGTCACCTGTTCCTGGAGGACAGTCGATAACCATTGTATCTACTCCACCCCAAACTACATCTGTCCAGAACTGCTTAACTGTTCCAGCAATAACTGGTCCTCTCCATACAACTGGAGCTGTTTCATCTTCGATGAGAAGATTGATACTCATTACTTCAATTCCTGTGCTTGTTGTCTGTGGAAGAATACCACCAAGAGGAGCAGTCATGCATAAATCATGAAGTCCGAAGGCCTTTGGAATTGATGGACCTGTAATATCAGCATCCATGATAGCTACCTTATGATTACGACGTGCAAGCTCTGCAGAAAGCAAAGATGATACCATTGACTTACCAACGCCACCCTTACCACTTACAACTGCAATAACTTTGCCAACTTTACTCATTTTATTTAATTCTGCGAATTGTGGCTTTGATGAACAACTTTGTGAACAAGTTGAACAGTTATGAGTACATTCACTAGAATTTACTTTTTCTTCATTTGCCATTTTAATTACCTCTTAGATATTGTTAAATCCAAAATAATCTTTTGTATTGTTGTAACAAATATCACATACCATTTGAGCGAGTGTTTCGATATCACATGGATATTCTCCACGTTCAACGTATCCACCCAAAACATTACAAAGAACTCTACGGAAATATTCGTGTCTTGTGTATGATAAGAAGCTTCTTGAGTCTGTGAGCATACCGATAAATTTGCCAAGAGCTGACAAGTTACCGAGATTCTCAAGTTGTGCTGTCATACCATTCTTATTATCATTGAACCACCATGCTGAACCATGTTGGATCTTCATCATATTGTTAAGGCCTTCACTCTCTTCACTTGTGTGTTGGAAGCAGCCAATCAATGTTGCAAGAGCAGCATTGTCATTAGGATTAATTGAATAAAGAACAGTCTTAGGAAGAATACCTTCTCTATCCAAAGCATCAAGCAATTCTGCCAATGACTTAATTGAGAATGAACCTATTGTATCGTAGCCAAAGTCTGCTCCATGATTTGCAAACATAATAGAGTTTGTATTACGGAGAACTCCCATGTGAAGTTGCATAACCCAACCGTACTTTGTGTACTCAGAAGCAAGAACCTTAATCATTGCGCTTCTATATACCAATGCAAGGTCATTAGGAACGTCTTCACCTCTCATTGCTTTCTTGAAAGCAGCATCGGCAATAGAAAGAGCTTGTCCACTAGGTACACTTCCATCATAGAGATAATAGTCATCCATACCATGGTCAGCTGTTTTACAGCCAAGAACATTAAAGTATTGAATTCTACTAGCTAATACATCACCAAGTGTCTTGAAATCCTTGATTTCAACACCAACTACAGCTGAAAGCTTTTCAATATATGCTTTGAAACCTGGTTTTTGAATTTTCATCGCATTGTCTGGTCTGAATGCAGGCAATACTTTTGTTGTGAAGGATTTGTCCTCTGCAATTTTAATATGGTTAGCCAAATCGTCAGCAGGATCATCAGTTGTACACAAAAGTGCAACATTTGATCTTGAAATGATGCCACGAACGCTCATGCTATCTTCAGCTAATTTTTCTTGTGTTAATTTCCAAATTTCATCACTGTTTTCAGGGCAAATGATGCCATCATAATCAAAGTATCTCTTCAATTCCAAATGTGACCAATGGTACATTGGATTTCCTATGAGATAAGGCATTGCAGAACAGAACGCTTTGAATTTTTCTTCATCTGTTGAATTGCCTGTAATAACTCTTTCAGGAATGCCACAAGAACGCATAGCACGCCATTTGTAGTGATCACCGCCGAGCCACACCTCTGTAATATTTTTATACTTTTTGTTATCAGCGATCTCTGCTGGGTTTACATGACAGTGATAGTCGATAATTGGCATATCTTTTGCATAATTCTCGTACAAAAGCTCTCCAATTTCATTATCAATTAAAAAATTGTCATCAAGAAATTTCTTCATATTAATACCCTTCTTTGCATAAATATCCATTATTTTTCATTATACAACAATATCAATTCAATTGCAAGATTCTTAGTTTTCTCAAATGAGCAAAAATCAAAAAAGAAAAGGGTATTTTTTTGATGAAATACCCTTAAATCTTAATAATTTTTAATACTTAGTTGATGAGCTTGTTGATTAATACATTCCGCCCATACCGCCGCCCATGCCTGCTGCAGGAGCTGCTGGTTCTGGTTCCTTAATATCAACAACGAGTGACTCTGTTGTCAATACTGTTGAAGCAACTGATGCCGCATTCTGAAGTGCGCATCTTGAAACCTTAGTTGGGTCAATAATACCAGCTTCAAACATGTCAACATATTTTTCAGCATATGCATCAAATCCAAAGCCCTTCTTCTTACTTGACACAATCTTATCAATGATAACTGCGCCTTCAAATCCAGCATTTTCTGAAATCTGACGTACAGGAGCTTCAAGAGCTTTAAGGACAATTTTAACACCTGTCTTTTCATCGCCTTCAACTGTCTTGAGAAGTGATTCTACTTCTTTGATTGTGTTGAGGTAAGCAACACCACCACCAGAAACGATACCTTCTTCAACTGCAGCCTTTGTAGCATTGAGAGCATCTTCTATACGAAGTTTCTTTTCTTTCATTTCAATTTCTGTTGCAGCACCAACTTTAACTACAGCTACACCGCCTGCAAGTTTTGCAAGACGTTCCTGAAGTTTTTCTTTATCAAATTCTGATGTTGTTGTTTCAATGCCCTGACGAATCTGAGCAATTCTTGCTGCGATATTAGCAGGATCACCATTGCCACCAACGATAATTGTGTTGTCCTTATTAATCTTAACCTGACGAGCTCTACCAAGTTGAGCAACTGTTGTGTCTTTGAGTTCGAGACCGAGATCACTTGTGATTACTTCACCACCTGTAAGTGCTGCGATATCAGCGAGCATATCTTTACGTCTATCACCAAAACCTGGAGCCTTAACACCTACACATGTGAATGTGCCACGAAGTTTGTTAAGAATAAGAGTTGTAAGAGCTTCGCCTTCGATATCTTCAGCGATAATAACGAGTTTCTGACCAGCCTGTACAACCTGTTCGAGAACTGGGAGAATATCCTGAATGTTGCTAATCTTCTTGTCTGTGATAAGAATCAAAGCATCATCAATAACAGCTTCCATCTTGTCTGTATCTGTTACCATGTATGGTGAGAGATAGCCTCTATCAAACTGCATACCTTCAACAACTTCACAATATGTTTCAGCACTCTTTGACTCTTCAACTGTGATTACACCATCTGAAGATACTTTTTCCATAGCATCAGCAATGAGTTTACCGATAACTTCATCACCAGCTGAAATTGTACCAACTCTAGCAATATCTACTGAGCCACTAACTTTCTTTGAGTTCTTCTTAAGAGTTTCAACAGCTTTATCAACAGCTTTAGAAATACCCTTTCTGATAACCATTGGGTTAGCACCGGCAGCAACATTCTTCATACCTTCAGTAATCATTGTCTGAGCAAGAAGAGTAGCTGTTGTTGTACCATCACCAGCTGCATCATTTGTCTTTGTTGCAACTTCTTTTACGAGCTGAGCGCCCATGTTCTCTGCGCCATCTTCAAGTTCGATTTCCTTAGCAATTGTAACACCATCGTTTGTGATTAGTGGTGCACCATATTTTTTGTCCAATACAACATTTCTGCCTTTAGGACCCATTGTGATTTTTACTGTATTAGCAAGTTTGTCAACGCCACGTTGAAGAGCATTTCTTGCTTCAATTCCGTAAATTATATTCTTAGCCATTGCTATGTCCTCCTAATTATTTATTAACCAACGATTGCGAGAATATCGCCCATATTTACAACGATAAATTCTTCTCCGTCAAGTTTAACTTCTGTTCCAGCATATTTTGATACAATTACTTTGTCGCCTGGTTTAACAAAAACTTTAACGTTATCACCACCGTCGTGAGCAGAACCATCGCCAACAGCGATAACTTCAGCTACCTGTGGTTTCTCTTTAGCAGAAGCGGTGAGAATGATACCACTCTTTGTTGTTTCTTCAACTTCTACCATTTTAACTACTACTCTGTCATATAAAGGTGTAAGTTTCATTTTTGTACCTCCATGTATATATACATTAAAAATTTACTTATTTATTTTTTAGCACTCAGTGTTCCCAAGTGCTAACTTTGTGCTTATTTTACACTAAACAAAATAAAAAATCAATATCTTTTTGCAAAAAAATAATCTATTTTTTTCATTTGCCATGTCGTGAGTGCCAAAAAAGAGTGGTGCTCTCACACCACTCTAAAAATCATTTTTTCAATCTACCAACTACTCTACCAAAGCAGTGCAAATCATCATAAGGGGTTATGTCTATATCTTCGTATTGAGGATTTAAAGAGATAAGACAATCTCCACCAAACTTCTTGAAGTAGCCTTCTCCATTTAGTGAGAATAGTCCAAGTTCACCTTCATCAACTTGGTCAGCTTGTTCTGCAAGAATAATATCACCGTCTTTGTATTTTGGCATCATACTATCGCCTCTAACTCTAACAGCGAAATCAGCAGCCTCGGTAATCGGATTAAGGAACACAGGTATATCTTCGCTCTTACAATCTGACAAGTATATGCCAGTACCCGCAGATGCAGAAATTTCAAACAACTTAATTTTCTTTATATTTCTTGCATCAAGTGAATATGGCTGAGCTCTTTTTTCATCTAAGATTCTTTTATATTCCTTATTTATTATATAATCGACAGTTTCTCTACCTGCCTTATCGAGTTCGACATATTTTTTAAGAAGATCAGGATCCATCATGTTAGAAGGATCATTCTCTCTTAGTCCGAGCATCTCATCTAAAGGCATATCAAAAGCTTTTGCTAACTGCATCAATGTTGAGAGTTTTGGATCTTCACTTTGTCCAGCAAACAACTTGTTTATTGTACCAAGAGATAATTCTGACTTTGTACAAAGGTCATCGTTTGTCCAACCCTTCATTTTTTTAATTCTTTTGATGTTTTCTAACCATGTCATAATGAGTCCACCTTAAAATTATTACCTTGCATGGTAAATATTACCACAAGTTTATACTATTGTAAAGTGTTTTTCTATTTTTTTATAAAATTTTATATTTTTTTATAAAATGCTATTGACAGTTTTACCTTGCAGTGTTATAATGCACTCACAAAATCAACCGCGAGAGGTAAAATAACATGGAACAGATCGAATATATTGCAGGATGCATCGTACGCACATATGAATTAAAGAATGATGATATCTACGGAAGCAACATCAATGAAATGATGCTCGATAGAAGACATCGTGCTGTCAAACTCGATCAAAAGTGTGATTTATACTCTCCTCTTGCTTATAGAGCTTTAAAACAATCTAAAGCAACAGCAAGAGTTTAATTTAGTTTTCTATTCTTCTCAAATCAACATAAATAAAAGCAGCTATGAGTTCTATAGGCTTATAGCTGCTTTTATTTCGTTTTTATTTATTTGACGGAACTGGTATATTTACGTTGCGTTCTGTTGGAAGTCCTATATGCGGGAAACCAGTAGAATCGAAATATACTCTTTGTGCGTTGCAATGGCGCACCATTGGAGAGTTATCAGGATTAAATTCGTGCAAGCAATGATATGCTATCCAGAGTTCTGACTTATCCGGAGAATAGAAGAACGTTCCATGTCCTGGACCATAACATCCATTACCTTTTGTAAATAGTGGTACCTCGTCTTTTACCCAATGATCTGGATTAAGTGGATCATCACCAACAAGCTCCAATATGCCAAAAACATAATCGTTGTTCCAACATCCATTACCACAATATACTATGAATGTTCTTCCCTGGTTTTCAACAAAAAATGCACCTTCATTTATTTTGTTTGTGTCATTCGGAGGCACCAACTCCCAAGGATATGTAGCTTGAGCAATAACAGAAAATTCGCCTACAACTTCTGTTGGCGATTTCATTTCTTGAATTGCAATTAATTGCTGTCCTCTAACGTATGAAAAACAAATATATAGTTTTCCATTTATGCTCAATCTTGCCACAGTTGGGTCAATTGCAAAAACACTCGGATTTATATGAGCAGCAAAGTCAAACCCATCCCACGGGTCATCAGTTTTGGCGCTATATACGGTCAAATGCTTTCTATTGTTGTTATCTTTTTCATGAGTGCTAGTGTAGATATACCAATGACCATCAACAAAATGTAATTCAGGTGCCCAAATATATCCATATACACCATCCTCATCTCTTGCTTCGTAGATAATCTTTTCTTCCTCATGAAATAGTTTTTCAAAAGTCTTAGCTCTATGAAGTAGGATAGTTTTGTCTCCTGTGGTTACAGCATACCATACTTGACGAACATCATCATAAATAATTGTTGGATCAGCTGTATTAAGTTGAGTCATAGGATTTTGAAAGACTGCACCTGTGGAATTTGCCACACTTGGAATTTTAAAATCAATGTCCTTTACTAACATATTGGCCTCGTATTTCTATTTGTGCTTCTATTTTTAAAAAGCCCGAGAATATATCTCGAGCTTTTTTCTTAAATTACATCTTTTTCGTCAATTGTTATCTCTGTTTTGCCAGATGATGGAGCTTCATACATAATAGGAATCATAAAATTCTCCATTATTGACCTTAAGCCTCTAGCACCAGTACCTCTATCAAGAGCAAGTTTTGCAATCTTTGATAACGCTGCATCAGTAAACTCAAGCTTAATTCCATCCATTTCAAACAATTTCTTGTATTGTTTAATGAGTGAATTCTTTGGTTCAAGAAGGATTCTTCTCAAAGCTTCTTCATCTAATTGTTCAAGAGCAACAATCGCTGGCAATCTACCAACAAGTTCAGGTATGATACCGTATTTAACAATATCATGAGCTGTTACACCCTCATAAATACCTGTCTTTGTCTTTTCAGCTTTAGTTTTAACTTCCCCACCAAAGCCGATTGTTTGATTACCATTACGTTTTTCAATTATTTCAGAAAGACCGTCGAAAGCGCCTCCACAAATAAACAAGATGTTCTCAGTGTTTATCTGTATAAAGTCTTGATTTGGATGCTTACGTCCACCCTGAGGAGGAACATTGGCAACTGTACCTTCAAGTATTTTAAGCAATGCCTGTTGTACACCTTCACCTGAAACGTCTCTTGTTATCGAGCGGTTTTCGCTCTTTCTTGAAATTTTGTCGATTTCATCAATATATATAATACCATGTTCCGCCTTATCAACATCAAAATCAGCAGCTTGAATAAGTCTTAGAAGAATATTCTCTACGTCTTCTCCGACATATCCAGCCTCTGTTAATGTTGTAGCATCTGCGATAGCAAATGGAACTTGAAGAGATTTAGCCAAAACTTGAGCAAGATAGGTCTTACCAACACCAGTTGGTCCTAAAAGCAAAACATTGCTCTTTTGAATTTCAACATCGTTATCACTTTTTTTCTTGTTCTTCTTCTGTGAGATTCTCTTGTAATGGTTATACACTTCAACAGCAAGAGCGATCTTTGCATCATTCTGTCCGATTACATACTCATCGAGAGTCTTTTTGATCTCATTTGGTTTTGGCAAATCAGCAGGTTCACTGTCAGGTTCCTCGTTGCTTTTATCAACATAATCATTTATGAGTGTATTGTATGTATCAATACAATTACTACATATATATACATTCATTGGTGACGGAATAAGTAATGGTACTTCTTTTTCGGTCATACCGCAAAAAGCACAAAACTTTGATGTGTCATTCTTTTTTGTGGCCATAAAACTTCCTTAAATTCTCTTATCTATAACCTTATCAATCAATCCATATTCAACTGCTGCATTAGCATCAAGCCAATTGTCTCTATCTGTTGCAACTTCAATCTCTTCAATACTCTTACCTGTCTTTTCTGCGAGTATAGTGTTCATTCTATTACGGATTTTCAAGATATGTTCAGCTTGAATCTTAATGTCGCTAGCTTGACCCTGTGTACCACCCAAAGGCTGGTGAATCATGATTTCACTATTAGGAAGTGCATATCTCTTGCCTTTTTGACCAGCTGCAAGAAGGAATGCTCCCATTGAAGCAGCCATGCCAATACAAATTGTTGAAACATCACACTTGATGAAGTTCATTGTATCATATATTGCCATTCCGGCTGATATTGAACCACCTGGACTATTAATATACAAGCTAATATCCTTGTCTGGATCTTGAGCCTCAAGATAGAGTAACTGAGCTACTACTAATGAAGCTGTTGTGTCATTAACCTCGTCAGCCAAGAACACAATTCTATCATTCAACAATCTGGAATAGATATCGTATGAACGTTCACCCATTCCTGTCTTATCAATTACATATGGTACTAGTGGCATATACTAACCTCCTATTAGTTTCCCAATTAATTGAATTCGCAGACTCTCGTCTGCGAACCCCAACAATATTATTTGCTTTCTTCTGTGTCAGCAGCTTTCTTTGTTGACTTTCTTGTAGTCTTCTTTGGAGCTGGCTTTTCTTCTGTTGCTTCAGTAGCTTCTGCAGGAGCTTCAGCTGGTTCAGCTGCTTTTTTCTTTGTTGTCTTTTTTGCAGCTTTCTTAGCGCCAGAAACTGTAGCATTTTCACGAACAAATGCAACAGCTTTTCCTACTGCAACATCTTTTGTGATAGCTTCAACGTCGATAGCTTCTTTAACTTTTTCAACTTCCATGCCGTAAGCTTCAGCAATCTTCTTATATTCTTCTTCAACTTCATCAGCTGTTGGAACGATTGATTCTGTAGCAACTACATATTCAAGAGCAAGTCTTGTCTTAACCTGTTTTTCAGCCTGTGGACGGAACTGTGTCTTGAGAGTGTCAATTGTTTGACCTGTATATTTCATGAAGTCTTCAAGTTTGAGACCCTGGTAACGTAGACGATTTTCGTAATCAGAAATCTGATTTTCAACTTCGTTTTCGTACATGCATTCTGGAATTTCGCCTTCGAGTTTTTCAACGAGCATATCCATAAGTGCTTCGTCAAGTTTAGCATCTGCAGCTTTGTTTGCATCAGCTTCGAGTTTCTTCTTTGTGTCAGCTTTATAATCTTCAACTGTGTCGAATTCGGAAACATCTTTAACGAAATCTTCATTGAATTCAGGAAGTTCTTCTTCCTTGATTTCGTGAATTAAGCATTTGAATGTAGCTTCTTTACCAGCCAATGTAGCTTCCTGATAGTCAGCTGGGAATGTAACATTAACATCAAAGTTTTCACCGATGTTTTTGCCAACCATCTGATCCTCAAAACCAGGGATGAACTGACCTGAACCTAATTTAAGGTTGTACTTTTCAGCCTTACCACCATTGAACTGTTTGCCATCAACATAACCATCGAAGTCAAATACAACTTCGTCGCCTGTCTTAGCAGCACGATCGACTACATCGATAACTCTAGCATTACGTTTGATAACCTTCTGAATTTCAGCATCAACTGCTTCATCTGTGATTTCAACATTGTCTCTTGTTGCTTTGAGACCTTTGTATTCTGTAACTGTTACTGTAGGTTTAACGAAAACCTGAGCTGTTACAACTACGCCTGCATCATCAATATTCTTAATATCGATTTCTGGACGAGATACAACATCCAATTTTGCTTCTTTAACAGCAGCATCATAAGCTTCTGGAAGGAGAGCATTGATTGCATCTTCGTAGAATACACCCTTACCATAGATTTTTTCGATAACGCTCTTTGGAGCTTTACCTTTTCTGAATCCTGGAATATTGATACTACCAACATTCTTTTTGTATGCTTTATTAACTTCTACGTCAAAAGCAGCTTTGTCAATCTTTATTTCCAGTTCTTTTTTGTTTGTTGCGATATCTTTTACATTTAATAGTTCCATCGTATCCTCCGAATAGATATTTTTACGCGAATGTAATTATAACACTAGAAATCAATAATGTCAAACGAAAAATGCTCATTTTCGTGCTTGTTTTCTAGTATTTTGGGCTTTTTGTGTCTTTGTTAAACTAGTTTTGCAATTTGGGTTCAATGAGCTCTGGTTTAAACAATAGGTAGTCAGCAGAAATCAACTTGAAATCAATATCCGCATAATTAATTGTATCCCTAGCTTCATAGTTCCCATGTATGTGACCATAGTAACAACGCTCTATTCCAGCTTTATATATCTCTGCAATAATCTCGTCACACATATACCCCTTGAAGATTGCCGGAAAATGCAAGAACATAAGCATTTCTTTTTGCTTTCCGGATTCTTCTATAAGTTGTTTTCCACAAGCCACGCTATGCTTTATTCTTTCAACTTCTCTTGCAACAATCTTCATGCTATCAGCTCCTCTTATTGGAGTCGCTTTGTCATCGTTGTACCACCCTCTTGTTCCGCAGATGATGAAATCTTCAACTTCATAAGCATTATTGTGCAAAAAGTTTATTGTTTTATATTCATTCTCTTTTACGAAAGCTTGAAGCTTAGTCATTGTTTGCCACCAATAATCATGGTTGCCTTTTAATATAATCTTAGTACCAGGAAGAGATTCGATGAAATCAAAATCAGGTTTTAATTCCTCGTTTGTCATAGCCCATGATACATCACCAGCTATCACCACTGTATCCTCTGGTTTAACTACTTTTTTCCACTCGGTCTCTATTTTTACCATGTAGTTATCCCATCTACTACCGAATATATCCATCGGCTTTTCGGTTGAAAATGATAGATGAAGATCACCAATAACGTATAGTGCCATTTCTCCTCCTTTTCTTAGTTTTCTTTGTTATTTCTATTTTTTTAAGAATGAGAGAAAACTCATTCTATATTCACTACAAGGACCAAGTTCCCTAACCTTGTTCATATGTTCTGCAGTAGGGTAACCTTTATGCTTTGCAAATCCATATTCTGGATATTTAGCATCAAGTTCAAGACACTCTCTATCCCTTGTAACTTTTGCAATAATTGAAGCGGCTGCAATAGACGGTACTTTTGCATCTCCACTTACAACCGTCTTTGTCGGTATTTTAAAACCACGAGAGCAATTGCCATCAATCAAAGCAAAGTCCGCTTTCTGAGATAGACCTTCGACCGCTCTATTCATAGCAAGCATAGTTGCATTGAGTATATTGTACTCATCTATTTCCGCTGGTGTTGCTTCTCCAACTGACCATATACAATTGGCTGTAATTATATCGTACAATTTTTCTCTTTTTTTAGGGCTTATCTTTTTTGAATCATTTAAACCCTCTGGTAAAAATCCTTCAGGCATAATTACTGCGGCTGCAACTACATTTCCAGCTAAAGGTCCTCTTCCTGCTTCGTCAATACCACAAATTGAAACATATCCTTGCTCTTTACATTCATTTTCAAATGAAAAATCAAGCATGTTTGCCTCCAGGAACTTCAAGTGTGATTCTACCTATTTTTCCTGATCTAAACTCATCAAGAAGCATTCTTGCAGTTCTGTCGTAATTAATTTCGCCGCCAGAAATTAAGAAGCCTCTTTTTTTGCCAATCAACTCGAAAATTTGCCATATTTCAAGGTCTTCAAGTTCAGACATTTCAAGCTTGTATCTTTGACAAAGAAGTTCTGGATATATCTCGTAAAGTCTCTTGCATAGTGCACCAGCCAATGACTCAAGTTCAGTAATTTCATCCTTAACAGCGCCAGTCATTGCTAGGTTTTCGCCAACTCTTCTCTCTTCGAATTTTGGCCATAAAACACCTGGCATATCCATAAGGTCAATTCCATATGAAGTCTTAACCCATTGCATATCTTTTGTGACACCAGGTCTATCTTCAACTTTAGCTTTTTTGTCAGTTGCTATTTTGTTAATCAATGAGCTCTTGCCAACATTAGGAATACCAACAATCATAGCCTTAAGAGGTCTTATCATGCCCTTCTCCTTGTATTTGGCCAATTTATCCGCACACAATTCATTAACCGCAGGACCAATTTTATCTAGACCTTCGCCTGTTCTTACATCATAGAATATGCATTTTCTTCCAACACTCTGGTAATACTCTTGCCATCTTGCAGTTACTTTTGGATCTGCTAATGATGTTTTAGACAACAAAGTGAGTCTAGGTTTTCCTGAAGTTAATTTCGGTATTTCTGGGTTTTGTGATGAATATGGAATTCTAGCATCCAATAATTCAAAAACAACATCAACAAGTTTTAAGTTTTCTGTAATCATACGGCGAGTTTTCGCCATATGTCCAGGAAACCATTGAATAATATCCGTCGGCATTTTTAATCAACCTTTCCAAATTCGCTAATCGGAGCTATACGCAAAATTAATTTGCCCATAATATCGTTAACGCTTACCAATTTTACACCCTCGTATCTACTATCACTTGAATGATTTCTATTATCACCCATAGCAAATACATATCCTTCAGGAATTGTCATTGTTCCTGTTACATCTAAATACTGTTTGTATACCGAAAAATAGTCTTCTGATTTCATTGAATTAAACATATCCTTATTCACGTAAGGCTCATCAACAAGTTCACCATTAACGTAAACTTTCCAAGAAGAAAAATCGATTCTCAAAGTGTCTCCGCCTTTTGCAATGACTCTTTTTACTAGCGGAATTTTATAATATCCATCAGCTTGTTGGAAAACAATTATGTCTCCATTTTGTGGTGTATAAAAGAGATTTGTAATTATTACTCTATCACCATCAGTTAGCGTATTGTTCATAGATGAACCATCTACTGTTGACAATCTTCCTATGAAAGTGAAAACCAATATTACTACCACAATAGACATGGACATTATCTCTATTAATTCCAAAATAGATGTTACTATTTTTCTATTCTTATTCATAATAACTCCTTATAGAGCATTTTCTGCTTCGTCTGAAATTTGCTTGTTCACAAAATATGTTGTTACCATCAAAACAAGGCCAAAAGTTAATCTTAATAGCCATGTTTCTCTCAAATCATATAACTGACTTGTTATAGTCGTGATAAATGAAACCAAACAATAAACACCCATGATTATGTTTGTCATTACCACTCTCTTTTTCATGAGTTTTTTCTTTTCGTTGTCAAGGTCAAATCTTCTAAGATCAGTGTACTCGCCCTTAAGTCCAACGCTTTCGTCAATTGCTTTGCAAAATAGCTTTGACATCGACAAATGGCATACATACATAATTGCATAGGAAATCAATGCTAATGCGACAATTGAAATAAACAATTCTGGGTAATAATCGTTCTTGAATGCTATTTCAAATGAGTCAAATGTATATTCTCCAAATAAATCTTCGAATATCCATAAAATCACAAACTGAATTAGGCATATTATTGTTGAAACAATACTCATAACTCTTAATTTTTTATCATTAGTATATTTGCCACAAACATAAGTTGAAGCCATATACAAAATACCAAATGCCAATTCTGGCATTACATAATGATAATCAATTTTCACAGTTATAAGTGGCAAAGTTGCAAGGAATGCTAATAATGTCATCATCCTTATTCTTCGCCTAATCATTATCTCTTTGTTATCTAGAATTTCGTGCTGATATCTTTGAATTAGAACTTTGTTGAGTTCTTCACTTGAAGCATATGCTTTGATTAGTTTGAATACGCCAACAACCCATACAATGCCTATAGCCATTACTATGCTAGCAAACAATAGGTTAAGGTAGAAATTCATTGCGTCAGCAGATATTCCTATTCCTGAGTTTACAGTACCAGTTGATGTGCTAATAAGCATTGCTGCAACACCTGGCAAAAATGAGCCAACTGCTCTAACAACAATGAATACCAAAGTTGTCATTTTTAGTTTAGATGTGTCATATAACCCATTATCAATCTCTCGAATTGAAAGATATTCCATACCTTCCAATAGCCCAATAAATGCTGGTATTAAAAATGCACATTCAAGTATTGCAGTCGCAAATGAGAACACCAAAATCATTGTGGCATCAAGAGATCTAACAAGTAATAAACAAACAAGTTTTCCAAAGGCCACCCACAATGACCATCTCATCTTTATGAATGCGTCACCAATATAGTTGTTCAAATCAGCTATTTTGCGCATCCCTATCAATATCAGTATTATTCCTATAAAATCAGGGAGAAAATCAATTAAATTGATTGAAGGGTTAAATAGAAATAAACTACCTACAAATATGTACCAATAACTCATTTTTTACCCTTCTTTTTCTTTTTAACGCCATACATTTGAGCCATAGTTTTTCCGGCTTTTGCTGCATTTTGCTCTTTTTGATATTGAGCATTTTCGGCCTGATCTTTGGCTTTTCGGTCGTCAAAATAATCCATTGGTGACTTTGTTTTGTTTTTCTTTTCCATTTTCTCATCACCTTCAAGACAAATCCACATGTATGATGAGAAAACTGTAACAAAAGTCATAGCAACATATACTATTTCACACAACAAAGCGCCTGCTATTATTTTCTCAGTATCTTCAATGAGACCAAGATATGCAATAGCTTCAAGGGCAACATTGAATAACACAAAAAGTGGAACAACAAACAATGCTTGAAGTGAACGTTTTGATGTTCTTGTTGCCTTGATTTCTTTAGACAATGCATGAATTGCCAACAACAAAATGATTATAAATGCTACTCTAACAGCAACATTAACAGCATTAATAATCGACAAAATTGTATCCGGAATTACATCATCATAATCAATAAGTTGAATAGCTTGCATAAGAAGAACAACAGCTGATGTTCCACATCCTACATACGAAGCAATTCTCGCATTCTTAAAGTTATTACAATGTCTAAGTGCGACTTCAATTCCGTGAATGATAAGCAAATAACCAAGGAAATCCGGAAGAAGGTCGAAGTATTCAATTTTTGCAGTCCAGAAAAATATCGTTCCAAGGAACATCCATCCGAATCCCATAATTTACTCCTAATTATCTGTGTTTCTACCGCAACACTTTTTATATTTTAAGCCACTACCGCATGGACAAGGATCATTTCTACCAACCTTGTCACTGAGCTTTTTAACGATAGGTTTTTGTTTTTCAGGTGCGCCGGCATTTGCTGCTTGTGCACGCTGAGCGTTTGCAACTGCTTCTCTTTTAACTTGTTCTGCTGGTCTTGCAGTCAAAATTAATCTTACTGTATCTATACGGATTTGCTCAATCATATCATTGAACATATCTCCGCCTGTAATTCTATATTCATCAATAGGCTTTCTTGAAGCATATGAGTGAAGTCCAACACCATCTCTCAAATCGTCCATGGCATCAAGATGTTGCATCCAGTTAACGTCAACTGCCTTGAGCAAAGCAAATCTCTTTAGTTCATCGTAGTTGTCACCAAAAGCAGCTTTTGACATTTCTTTTCCAAGGCTAATCTTCTTTTTGAGAAGTTCTTCAAATTCTTTTGCGTCAGTTGCATTGTTAGCCTCGTCATTAGAAACAAGCCATGGCAATCTTTCTTTTACTGTTACAAAATTCACTGATCCGTCACTCTCTGTTGCCTCTTCGAATGCATATGTTATGATATCGTCAAACATACTATCGATTGTTTCAGTGATGTCTTTTCCATCAATAACATCACGACGCTGACCGTAGATTATGTTTCTTTGCTGGTTCATTACATCGTCGAATTCAAGAACAGTTTTACGTCTATTAAAGTTTTCACCCTCAAGATGTCTTTGCGCATTTTCTATTGAGTTTGACAATATTTTTGCATTTATTTCTTGTGAATCATCAAGTCCAATTGAGTTAACTAATCCCAAAACTCTATCACTACCAAAAAGACGCATAAGGTCATCTTCTAGTGAAAGATAGAATCTACTTTGTCCTGGGTCGCCTTGTCTTCCGGAACGTCCTCTTAACTGGTTATCGATACGTCTGCTTTCATGTCTTTCAGTACCTAAAATAAACAAACCGCCAGCTTGACGTACCTTTTCTGCTTCTGGAGCAATCTCTTCTTTGTGCTTAGCTAGATTTTCAGAATAAATCTCTCTTCCCTCAAGAATTCTCTCATCTTTTGTATCAGAAACACCTGTTATAGCGTAGATTTCTTCTTCGTTGTAACCTAGTTTTTTCAAATCGTTCTTGGCCATAAATTCTGCATTACCGCCAAGCATAATATCTGTACCACGTCCAGCCATGTTTGTTGAAATGGTAACGGCTTTGAACTTACCAGCCTGAGCTACAATTTCAGCTTCTCTTTCGTGTTGTTTTGCGTTCAACACGTTATGTGGAATTCCTTCTTTTTTTAATATTGCAGAAAGAGCTTCCGATTTTTCAACAGAGATTGTACCAACAAGTACAGGCTGTCCTTTTTCATAGCAAGCCTTGATTTGATCAACAATAGCCTGAGTTTTTCCTTTAATGCTCTTATATACAGCATCAGTTGAATCAATACGAATCATTGGCTTATTAGTTGGGACTTCAACTACATCCAAGTCGTAAATCTCTCTGAATTCTGCGTCTTCAGTAAGAGCTGTACCAGTCATACCTGATAGCTTTTTATATAGTCTAAAGAAGTTCTGGAAAGTAATAGTAGCTAAAGTTTGGTTTTCATTTTCAACTTTAACTCTTTCTTTTGCTTCAATAGCTTGATGCAAGCCGTTTGAATATCTTCTGCCTGGCATTACACGTCCAGTAAATGAATCAATAATCAATACTTTATTGTCAGGTGAAACAAGATAATCTATGTCTCTCTTCATAATTCCGTATGCATGAAGAGCCTGCTCTATGTGATGCATGATCGTGCTGTTTTCAATATCACTGATGTTGTCCACTCCGAAGAATCTTTCGGCTTTAGCAATACCACGCGCTGTCAATGTACAATGCTTACCTTTTTCATCAACAACATAGTCTTCACTTGCATCTGTGTAGTCTGCTTTTTTGTCCATCTCTTTGATAACCAATGGACGCATAGCTCTAACCAATGCATCGGCTTTTTTATATAGTTCATCACTCTTAGCACCATGACCTGAAATGATAAGAGGAGTTCTCGCTTCATCAATCAAAATTGAGTCAACTTCATCGACAATAGCAAAGTTAAATGGTCTTTGTACAAGTTGTTCTTTAACTGTGACCATATTATCACGCAAGTAGTCGAAACCGAGCTCATTATTTGTACCATATGTAATGTCGCAATTATATGCTGCACGTTTTTCATCGTTATCTTGACCATGCACAATAAGGCCTGTAGTTAGTCCTAAAAATGCATATATTTTGCCCATTTCTTCACTGTCACGACGTGCAAGGTAGTCGTTTACTGTAACAATATGAACGCCCTTTTCTGTCAATGCGTTAAGGTATGCTGGCATTGTAGCAACAAGTGTTTTTCCTTCACCCGTTTTCATTTCCGCGATTCTTCCTTGGTGAAGAATAATACCACCTATAATCTGAACTCTAAATGGGCGCTTTCCAAGAACTCTATCTGCAGCTTCACGTGCAGTAGCAAATGCGTCTGGGAGAATATCATCAAGGCTTTCACCAGAAGCTAATCTTCCCTTAAGAACACTTGTCATATTGGCAAGTTCTTCATTGCTCATAGCTTTATACTTGTCAGCCAAAGATTCAATCAAATCAACAGTTTCAGTCAATTTCTTAACTTGTCTTTCGCTATATGTTCCAAACATTTTTTCAAATAAGCTCATCCGTAGTCTCCTAAATTAATTTTCGTTCAAAAGTGAATTCAACATACGTATTCTTTCACCCTCAGTTTTCAATTGTTTGTAGTTTCTCTGTCTTAAAACTTCATATACTGCTATAGCAACACTGTTTGATAGATTAAGGCTACGCTTATCACCTATCATTGGAATCCTTACAGTCTTGCTTTCATTATTACATAACAACGTTTCAGGTAATCCCTTTGTCTCCTTACCAAACACAAGCCATGCTTCTTCTTGTGAAAAATCTCTGTTTGTATATATGTTATCTGATTTCGTTGTAAAGAAGCACAAAGGCTTATCACCATGTAAGCTTAAAAACTCATCGAGTGACTCATAATAGTGGATTTCAAGATCCCACCAATAATCAAGTCCAGCTCTCTTTAATTTTCTATCATCTATTTCAAAACCCATAGGTTTAACAATATGCAAAGCAGCGCCAGTACAGTCGCATGTTCTAGCAATATTACCAGTATTTTGTGGTATTTCTGGTTCAACCAAAACTATATTAATTTCCGCCATAAAAATGCCCCTCTTTTCTCATTGTAATTATACATTATAATTTTGATTTTTGCAATAAAACTTATATATTAATATATAATAAGTATTGAGATTTGAACGGAGATGGGTTATAATTAATCAATAATGATTTAGAACTTAGAGGATGTAATGACAAAAACACATACAATAGAAACCTGTCCTTTGGTTGAAAAATATCTTCAATATAAGTTAGTAATCCAAGAACGTTCACAAAAGACAGTTGATGAATATAGACTTGATTTGAGAACATTTTTTAGATATCTTGTCGCAAAAAGACACGGGTATTCCTTGGATGAAGAAACTCTTGAAAGCCTATCAATCGAAGAGGTTGATGAAGATTTTGTTAGAGGGATAACCTCTGTTGATATACTTGAATTTCTCGCGTTCGAAAGAAACGAGAGAGGTAACATGGCAGGGGCAAGAGCTAGAAAACTTTCCGCTATAAAATCTTTCTACAAATACTTAACAGTTCGTGAGCACATCGTTGAAACAAACATTGCCGCAGACATAGAAAGTCCAAAACTCAAGAAATCACTTCCTAAGTACCTTACAGAGGAAGAAAGTCTTGAACTATTAAAAGCAATAGCAAATGATAAATCATCAAAAACAGTTAAACGAGATTTTTGCATGATTACTTTGTTTTTAAGTTGTGGAATGCGTTTGTCAGAACTTGTTGGAATTAATACTTCTGATATTACAAAAGACCTATCTTCTTTAAGAGTAACAGGTAAAGGCAACAAAGAGCGAATGGTATATTTAAATGATGCTTGTCAAAATGCATTGAAATCATATTTAAACTACAAAACATCGCTTGGTAAAAACATTGTTGATAAAAATGCCCTATTCATCTCAAATAGAGGAACTAGAATAAGCAATCAAATGGTTCAAAAAACAGTCGAGAAATATTTGAAGCTAGCTGGTCTTGGAAATAGAAAATTATCAACACATAAGTTAAGACACACAGCTGCAACTCTTATGTATCAAAAAGGCGGAGTTGACGTTCAAACGCTCAAAGAAATTCTTGGCCACGAACAATTGTCAACCACACAAATATACACTCACATAAGCAATAAAACCGTTGAAGAAGCGGCAAAACATCACCCTCTTGCTAATTTGACATTAGATGATGTTAAAGAAAACGACGATGGCTAATTCGCAAATAGTGATAAAAACTATAGGAGTAAAAATTGAAACAATTATTACAAGATAACAAATCAATAATTGGAAAATTACTACGTACACATATTGTTATGGCAATATTCGGTGTAATGGTATACATCCCATTCTCAAGTGATAATGTCACATTGAGAATTGTTATGTATGCATGTGGCGTTCTTGCTGTACTACTCTACCTATTTTTGATTGATGTAGATATGTGGTATTTGGGTGCCGAGCATAGACTCAAAGTTGATGCTGGAAGAGAAAAGAAATTTGCTGCAAAAGGCATACTTATTGCTCTAATAGCAGAAATTCCAACAATAGTGTTGGGTATTATCTATGCTGTCATCTCAATGCTATATACATATTACCAAGCATACCCTGCAGGCCCTGGTCTTGGTGCTGCAAGAGTTATCATTTGGACAGTTGTAATGCTTTGGAATGGAATGTATAATGGCATCCAAGTAATGATATTTGGAAGTCCTACAATAGCTTTGTTCCACCTTTTAATACCAATACTCCCTTTGATCTGTGTTCCATTTTTCTTACAAATAAATCCCACAATTTATTTATATACTTCCCATGTTGTAGAAACCAATGTATCTACATCAG